>CAYGNB010000028.1:3095-6001 GCA_964351135.1 uncultured Rhodobacterales bacterium
AGCGCGCTGTCGCGGTCGTTGACGCCCAACAGATTGGCCACCAGCCGCAGCAGCGCGTCCTCTTCCTGCGCGCGCTCTCCGTCCGCCAGCACCACGGACCACAGCGATTCGACCACCGACCGGCGGTCTTCATAAGCCACCGCGTCCTTGATGGCGCGGGTGAAGCGCACGGTGTCGGGGGCCTCGGATTCGAGGACCTCGGCACGGCTGCGCAGCTCAGCAGCCTCGGTGGCGGACAGCCCGTAGCGGTCGCAGATCACCTGATCGATACGGGCAATTTCAGCCGTGTCATAATGGCCGTCCGACCGCGCCACCCGCACCAGCAGTGCCGCCAGCGCCAGTTGTGCGTCGTCTCCGCCCAGCCGTTCGGGCTCAGGTTGCACGAGCCGTTTCAGCAGTTCTCCGAACATATGTCTATTGCGCCTCGTGCCCGTTGTTTCCGCCCATGTTCCGGCCTGCGCGTTCGGCGATGCGGGTTTCGACACGTTCGCGCGAGCCGTCGCTGTCGATCTTGCTCAGCCCCATGGTCTTGCGCGCGCCTTCAAGGATGTCGATTTCGGCCTCCTTGACATCGCCATCGGCCAACACGACTTCCCACAGCGCGTCGAGCGCGGCCAGCCGTTCCTCCAGCCCGGTCGTTTCGCGGATCAGCTTGGCAAAGGTGTCGGATTCCGGCGCGGCCGCATGCAGCTTTTCGCAGGTTGCGCGCACCTTGGCCGCCTCGATGGCGTTGTGCTGGTACAGGCGCGCCAGGATGCGGTCGATCAGGCCGATCTCCTCGACCTGATAGTTGCGGTCCGATTGCGCGACCCGCACGAGCAGCGCTCCCAGCGCCAGTTCCGCGTCGGGATCGGGCAGGGACACCGGTTCAGGCGGCCGGAAGGCCTGGAACAACTTCTTCAACATGGGGTGGAGCGTAACGTCGCGCAGAAGTTACGCCAAGAGCGTGAACGCCCTTGGCGGCAAAAACCTGCAGACCCCGGTCACGCGGCCCGCGACAGCGCGTCCAGAACCCGTGCCCAGGATCGCATACCCTTGTGAAAGCTGTTCACGTCGTATTTTTCGTTCGGCGAATGGATCGCGTCGTCTTCGTTGGCAAAGCCGATCAGCATCGAATCGAGCCCGAGGATTTCCTTGAAGAACCCGGCGATTGGGATCGAGCCGCCCATGCCGACCAGCACCGCCTCGCGATTCCATTCATCCGACAGCGCCTGCCGGGCCTGTTCGAATTCCGGTCGGTCGGTATTCATCACCGCAGCCGGAGACCCGTCGAGATTGCCGTCCCAGCGTACTTGCGCGTCGGGCGACAGCCGGGCCTCGACATGGGCGCGGATCTTTTCGCGCAGCCGGTCGGGGTCCATGTCGCCGACCAGCCGGCAGGTGATCTTGCAATGGGCTTCGGACGGAATCACGGTCTTGGTCCCGGCCCCCTGATAGCCGCCCCAGAGCCCGTTCACCTCGAGTGTCGGACGCGCCCATTGCTGCTCCAGCGCGGAATACCCCTTTTCACCGTGGGGTTGCGTGAAGCCAACGCTTTCAAGGTAGAGCTTTTCGTCGAACCCGCAGCTTTCCCATTGCCGTTTCAGGTCGTCCGGCACCTCGTGCACGCCCTCATAGAACCCGTCCACCGCGACCCGGCCGTTCTCGTCGTGGAAGGACGCGATGATGCGGGCGATTTCCTTGAGCGGGTTCAGCCCCGGCCCGCCGTAATGGCCCGAATGCAGGTCGATCCGGGGGCCGACGATGGTGAATTCGTCCTTCAGCATGCCGCGCAGCTGCGAGGCGATCGACGGCACGCCGGGAGCGACCATCGAGGTGTCGCAGATCAGCGCGAGGTCGGCCTTCAGCTCGTCGGCATTGTCGCGCATGAAGGGAACCAGCGACGGCGATCCGCTTTCCTCTTCACCCTCCAGAAAGAAGGTCAGCCGGCAGGGCAGGGTGCCATGAACCGCCTTCCAGGCGCGGCATGCTTCGACGAAGGTCATCAACTGGCCCTTGTCGTCGGACGCGCCACGGGCGCGGATCACCCGGCCATTGGCGGTGTCTTCGATCCGCGGCTCGAAGGGCGGCGTGTTCCACAGGTTCAGCGGATCGACGGGCTGCACGT
Organism: uncultured Rhodobacterales bacterium; assembly: GCA_964351135.1. Taxonomy (GTDB): domain Bacteria; phylum Pseudomonadota; class Alphaproteobacteria; order Rhodobacterales; family Rhodobacteraceae; genus Pukyongiella. Next base: position 5,203 of record CAYGNB010000028.1, read on the forward strand.
CGTAGTGGCCGTAGAACAGCAAATGCGGCCCATCGCCGTCGACATGGCCCACCACCATCGGCCGTCCCGGCGTGTCGCGCCGCGCGGCAGTTACCCCAAGAGATTTCAGGTCCTCCACCAGCCAGTCGGCAGCACGGTCGCAATCGGCGGCATAGCTGGGGTCGGTCGAGATCGACGGGATGCGCAGCAGGTCCATCAGGCGGTCCATGGCGGCGTCCAGATCCTCGTCGATGCGGTCGAGCACGTCATCAAGCGACATGGGAAACTCCTTCGGGGTGGTTGGGAGGCAATGCAATTTCGCGGCACGGTAGCAGCGCGCCTGCCGGTGTCCACCCCCGAAGGCGGCTCAGACCGATACAATGCAGAGACCGGTCAGTACCAGAACCGCGCCCGCGGTCTGCCGCAGATTCAGCCCTTCGCCGATCATCGTCGCGAGGAACAGCACCAGCAGCGTTTCCGCGCCGATGACGACGACGTAAGCCAGCGACAGATCCGCACGGCGCAGCAGGGCGACCTCGGCCAGGAACGCTGCGGCAAATCCGCCCAAGGCCAGCGCCAGCCCCACTGACATCTCGCCATGTGCGGCCAGCTTCATGCCGACCGTTGCGACGACATATCCGAGGGCTGTGATGGTAATTATGGTGACGGTAGACAGAGTAATGCTCAGGATCATAATAAAAACCATTTAAAACATATAAATACCGGGTAATCCGGTTGTGAAAACAGGCGTAAAATATCTGTCCATCATATACGATTTTGCGTCTTTGGACAAGGTTGGCGCGGCTTGCGCTCGGTTCGC
>CAYGNB010000028.1:6101-9197 GCA_964351135.1 uncultured Rhodobacterales bacterium
CAGCACGGCCCCGCGGGAAGAACTGCCCGGCACAGGCCCCAACGACATGGAGGAGCCGGTGGACTACACCGCCAAGCTAGATACCGCCATCGCCCGTCTGCACGAGGAAGGCCGTTATCGGACCTTCATCGACATCGAACGCCGCAACGGGCATTTCCCCCATGCGATCTGGACCCGCCCGGATGGCGAAGAGCAGCCGATCACCGTGTGGTGCGGCAACGATTACCTGGGAATGGGGCAGAACCCGGTGGTGCTGGAAGCCATGCACGAGGCGGTGGATGCCGCCGGTGCCGGATCTGGGGGCACCCGAAATATCTCGGGCACCACGGTCTATCACAAGCGGCTTGAGGCCGAACTGGCCGATCTCCACGGCAAGGAAGCGGCCCTGCTGTTCACCTCGGCCTATATCGCCAATGACGCCACGCTTTCGACCCTGCCAAAGCTGTTTCCGGGCCTGATCATCTATTCGGATGCGCTTAACCACGCATCGATGATCGAGGGCGTGCGCCGCAATGGCGGAGCCAAGCGTATCTTCCGTCACAACGACGTCGAACATCTGCGCGAACTGCTCGAGGCCGACGATCCGTCCGCGCCCAAGCTGATCGCCTTTGAATCCGTCTATTCCATGGATGGCGATTTCGGTCCGATCGAGGCGATCTGCGATCTGGCGGATGAATTCGGTGCACTGACCTATATCGACGAGGTTCATGCGGTCGGCATGTATGGTGCGCGCGGGGCGGGGATCTGCGAACGCGACCGGCTGATGCATCGGCTCGATATCATCAATGGTACGCTCGCCAAGGCGTTCGGCGTGATGGGTGGCTATATCGCCGCCAGCGCGAAAATGTGCGATGCAATAAGATCTTACGCGCCGGGGTTCATCTTTACCACGTCGCTGCCACCCGCGATTGCCGCCGGGGCCGCCGCGTCGGTCGCTTATCTCAAGCGGGCACCGGAACTGCGTGAACAGCACCAGTTGCAGGCGCGGATTCTCAAGACCCGGTTCAAGGCGCTGGGACTGCCGCTGATCGACCACGGATCGCATATCGTGCCGGTGATCGTCGGGAATCCGGTGCATACCAAGATGCTGTCGGACATGCTGCTTGCCGATTTCGGGATCTACGTTCAGCCGATCAACTTCCCGACAGTGCCGCGCGGCACCGAGCGGCTGCGGTTTACCCCGTCGCCGGTTCACGGACCCAAGGAGATAGATCGCCTCGTTCGTGCGATGGATGAGCTGTGGTCCCATTGTGCGCTGAATCGCGCCGAACTTGCCGGCTGACGCGTACGGGCAGTGGGCAAGTTTCCCGCGCTGTGTTAAGGTTTTGTCAACGATAAGCGCCCACGAATCGTAACGACGATGGTGGGGCGCGGTGAGGGCATGCGGCAGGCAAAACGGGACGGCGGCAATGATCGGGCGCAAATCCCAGCGCGACACGGAGACATTCGATGACGACCAGCCGGTCGTGCTGAAAGGATTCGACGATTACGAGCAGAAGCTCGGCGACATGATGCGCGGCGAACGCGCGACGCTGGGCAAATCCCTGCTGGACGTGCAGCGCGAATTGCGCATCAAGGCCGCTTATATCGCCGCCATCGAGAACAGCGACCCGTCGGCTTTCGATACCCCCGGTTTTATTGCCGGCTATGTCCGGTCCTATGCGCGGTATCTCAATCTCGATCCGGACGAGACTTTTGCCACCTTCTGCGCGGAAAGCGGCTTTTCCGTGGCGCATGGCATGTCGCCCGGCGCGTCGTCGCTGCGGCGGGATGACGATGCGCAGAGCCCGGCCAAGGTCGGACCGGGGCACGATCCCTTCGCCAGATCCAATCTGCCTTATGCGCCGGTTGCGGATGTCGGCTTCGGCGGTGTCGATCTTCGCGCCTTCGGGTCGGTGGCGGTATTGCTCGCCGTGATCGGCGGTATCGGCTATGGCGGTTTCGCCGTGCTGCGGCAGATCCAGCAGGTCACGGTGGCGCCGGTCGAACAGGCGCCGGTGGTGCTGACCGATCTCGATCCGCTCGACGGGGCCGCCGCAGCGGAAGACGAAGAAACCGGCGAAGGGACGGAGGGTTCCAGGATGGCGGCTCTTGATCGTCTGTATCGGCCCGCGGCGTTGGATGTGCCGGTGCTGGTGGCCCGCGATGCCCCGATTTCCACGCTCGACCCGCGTGAGCAGGGGGTCTTTGCGTCACCTTCGCTTCACACGACGTCGACCGTCACCGCCAGCCGGGCCGGTCCGCACGGCCAGATTACCGAAACGCCGCCGCTGCCGGTGCCGCAGGTGGTCGAGGATACGGCGCCTGCGCTGCGCATGGTTGCGGTGCGCCCGTCCTGGGTCCGGGTGCGGGCAGCGGATGGCACGGTGATTTTCGAAGGTATCATGGAGGCCGGGGACAGCTATGACGTGCCGGCGACCGAAGAGCCGCCAACCCTGCGCGCCGGTGAATCCGGGGCCATCTATTTCGCGTTGGGTGGCACGCATTACGGGCCGGTGGGCGACCGCGGGCGGGTCACGTCGAACCTGCCGCTGTCCATGGATACGGTGACCGAACGATACCAGGTTGCGGATCTCGAACAGGACCGCGATCTGGCGCGGATGGTGGCCGAGGCCCAGGCTGTAACGGCCCAACCACCTCAACCCGGTCAATAGCGGGCATTGCGATAGGGCGCCGTGCCGCGTATCTGTCGCGCAGACCGATCTAGATAACGGGGCTTTCGGCCATGTCGATCAACCACGTGCGCCCGTGGCGCAATATCTATCGCCGCAAGTCGCGGCAGGTCATGGTCGGCAACGTGCCGGTGGGTGGTGACGCGCCGATCGCCGTGCAGACGATGACCAATACGCTGACAACCGACGTGGCGGCCACGGTGGCGCAGGTGCAGGCGGCGGCCGATGCCGGGGCCGACATCGTGCGGATCTCGGTCCCTGACGAAGCGTCGTCACGGGCATTGCATGACATCGTTGCGGAAAGCCCGGTGCCGATCGTTGCGGACATTCATTTCCACTATCGCCGTGGGATCGAGGCGGCCGAGGCGGGCGCGGCCTGCCTGCGCATCAATCCGGGCAATATCGGGTCCGAGGAACGGGTCCG
>CAYGNB010000028.1:9297-15640 GCA_964351135.1 uncultured Rhodobacterales bacterium
GAGGCCACCGATGCGCCGATCCATCTGGGTATCACCGAGGCCGGGGGGCTGGTCAGCGGTACGATCAAATCCGCCATCGGGCTGGGCAACCTGCTGTGGATGGGTATCGGCGACACGATCCGCGTCAGCCTGTCCGCGGATCCGGTCGAAGAGGTCAAGGTCGGGTTCGAGATCCTGAAGTCGCTGGGTCTGCGCCATCGCGGGATCAACATTATCTCCTGCCCGTCCTGCGCGCGGCAGGGGTTCGACGTGATCGCCACGGTGGCCGAACTGGAAAACCGGCTGGCGCATATCCACACGCCGATGAGCCTGTCGATCATTGGCTGTGTCGTGAACGGCCCGGGTGAGGCGCTGATGACCGATATCGGGTTTACCGGCGGTGGCGCCGGGTCGGGAATGGTCTATCTGGCGGGCAAGGCGAGCCACAAGATGAGCAATGACCAGATGATCGACCATATCGTGAATGAAGTCGAAAAGCGGGTCGCCGAAATCGAGGCTACGAAAGAGGCGGCCGAATAGGGCGCGGATGCCCCGGCCGGGTGGCCGGGGCGAAGGCGGTCAGCCGCCGCGCTTTTCGGCGATCAATTCGCTCATGCGGTCTGCCGGCAGGAACCCGCGCAGCAGCTCGTCCTCGAGCACGAAGGTTGGGGTGCCGGAGATCTGCAACTGCTGTGCGAGCGCGCGGGTCTGGGAAATTTCCTGCATCACGTCATCGCTGTCCATCCGGGCCAGAACCGCGTCGGTATCCAGCCCCAACTCGTCGGACAGGCGGCGCAGCGTCACGTCGGTCATTTCGCCGGTCATCTCCATCAGCGCATCGTGGGCCTGTTTATAGGCTTTGGACCCGGCGACCTGTTTTACCGCCACCGCGAATCGCGACGAGATCATCGAATCCTCGCCCAGGATCGGGAATTCCTTGACGATCAGGCGGATATTGCCGTCCGATTCCAGCAGCTTGGCCACTTCGGGCATCGCGCGGCGGCAATAACCGCAGCGGTAATCGAGAAATTCGACCAGCGTGATGTCGCCATCAGGGTTGCCCCCGACCCAGGAAAACCCGTCGTCGAAGATCGCGTCGCGGTTGGCCTCGACCAGTGCGCCATCGGCCTGGGCCTGGGCTTCGGCCTGACGGGATTCGAGCAGATTGACCGCTTCGAGGATCACCTCGGGATTGTCCATCAGATAGGCCCGGATCTCGGCGCGAAAGGCGGTGCGCTCGTCGTCGGACATGGCCGACAGGTCCAGCGCCGGCGCGGGGGCGGCCAGCAGGGCGAAACCGGCAACGGCCGGGGCGGCAAGGCGCTTCATCATTTCTTCTTCCTCTTGTTTTTGTCCTGTCGTTCGACGGCAATGACCACATCCTGTGCCCGCTGCCAAGGCCCGGAACCGCGTGGCAGCAGACCCATGGCGCGGCGCGCGTTGATCCCGGCATCGGGCATACGCCCCTGCAGGGCATAGCGTTCGGCGGTCAGCAGGGCGGCCATGCCGAGCTGGTCGGATTGCGCATAGGCCCGCGACAGGTCGTGCATGACCATCGCGTTGCGGAAATCGCGCGACCGGGATTTCTCGAGCGCGGTCAGCGCATCGCCGGACCGGTTGGCCGCCAGCAATGCACGGCCATAGGCCGCAAGGATCAGCGCATTGTCCGGCGCCAGCTCCACCGCTTTTTTATAGGCGGTGATTGCGGCCGATACCTGCCGGTGTTCCAGCAGGATCTGCCCCTTGAGTTCGTAGTAATAGGGATCGTCCGGGCGCAGCGACAGCGCGGCGTTGATGCTGGCCAGGGCGCGTGCGCGATCATGGTTGCGGTGATGGGCCACCGCCTCGCGCATGTGACGCACGTCCGCATATTTTTCGGCGGGTGCGCGGCGCAGGGTCCAGGCCGGGGCGCGGGTAAAGGCCGACAGCTTGCCGCGCGTGCGCGCGAACCAATAGGCGGTATCGTCCTTGGTCGCAGGCACTTCGGGCTGCGCGGCGGCCAGCCGTTCGGCGGCGCGGATCCGGTCGGCCGATAACGGGTGCGACTGGGTATAGGGGTCCTGCCGGCTCACGCTGATCAGTTCCTGGCCCTCGAAGGCCCGGTGCAACTCGACCAGCCCACCTACATCGATACCGGCCCAACGCAGGTAGGAGGCTGCCGACCGGTCGGCAGCTGATTCCTCGGCGCGGGTATGGGCCAGAAACGACCGGAACGCCGAGGAGGTTGTGCCCATGGCGATGCCGCCCGCGGCCTCGCCCGCGCCGGCGGCGGCGGCGATCAGCGCCAGCAGCGTCCCCAGGCCGGCGGCGGTGCCCGCGCTTTCGAGATTGCTCATCCGGCGCGAGATATGCCCGTTGGCGATATGCGCCGCCTCGTGGGCCAGCACCGCCTGCAGCATCTCGGGGCGGGTCACCTTCTGGATCAGGCCCGCGTTGACAAAGATGGCGCGGTTATCGAGCACGAAGGCATTCATCCGCTGATCGTTGACCACAAGCAACTGCGTGCGCCGCGATGACAGCCCGGCGGCGCGCAGGATGGGAAAGGCCATCATCGCGAGCCCGTTTTCGATGTCCGGGTCCCGCAGGAGCGAAATCGATGCTGCCCGCGCGGGCGGCGCGGTCAGGACAAGCACCAGCGCCAATCCCAGCACCAGCAGGCGGGACAGGTCCGACGCAGGGGAACGGGTGCTTCGAATTGCCATCATCGAAGCTATGGGTGATGGTCTGGTGAAACTCAACCCGCTCGCGCGTGCTTCGCCGGAACGTGATGAAACCTGTGTGACGTGGCGCGCCGCACGCGGGTTTTCGCCCGATCGTGTTTTGACGAAGTCGAATGGGGTGCCTATATAAGCCGAACCGCGCGGGCAGAGGTTTTCAGGTGCTGAGATTTGTTGCGTCATTTTTCGGGGCGATCTTTTCGCTGCTGACCCTCGGCATCGCCGCAGTGGCATTGTCCATCGGGGCGGTGTTCTGGGTCTATGGGCGCGATCTGCCCAGCCATGAATCGCTGGCGCAGTACAAGCCGCCAACGATCAGCCGGATCTATTCCGGTGAAGGTCACCTGATCGACGAATTCGCCCGCGAACGGCGGCTGTATGCTCCGGCCAACGAAATTCCCGACCTGGTTAAGCAGGCCTTTATCAGCGCCGAGGACAAGAATTTCTATCAGCACCACGGCTATGACACGCGGGGCATCGCCGTTGCCGCCTTCGAGGCGGTGAAATCGCGCGGCCAGAATGTGCGCGGTGCCTCGACCATCACCCAGCAGGTGATGAAGAACTTCCTGCTTTCGGGCGACCGGCGGATCGAACGCAAGATCAAGGAAATCATCCTTGCGACGCGTCTGGAGGAAACGCTGGACAAGGACCAGATCCTCGAACTTTACATGAACGAGATCTTTCTCGGTCAGAACTCCTATGGCGTCGCGGCGGCGGCGCAGACCTATTTCAACAAGACGCTGGCCCAACTGGCCCCGCATGAGGCGGCATTCCTGGCCTCGCTGCCCAAGGCGCCGAGCGACTATCACCCGGTCCGGCAAAAAGAGCGTCTGCTGGCGCGGCGTGACTTTGTGCTGCGCGAGATGCGTGAAAACGGCTATCTGAGCAACGACGAATACAAGGTGGAGGTCGCCGCGCCATTGCGGTCGGTGCAGAACGGCGATTTCCCGAGCTTCCGCACTGCGCTGCCATCGCGCGATTACTTCACTGATGAGATTCGTCGGCAGCTGTCGGAATCCAAACGCTATCCGGGGATCGAGGACGAGGATTCGTTCTTTACCGGCGGGTATACGGTGCGGGCCACCATCGACGAGGAAATGCAGATTGTGGCGGCGCGCTCGCTGCGCGCGAAGCTGGAGCAGTACGATCGCGGAACCGGGGTCTGGCGGGGAACTCGCAAGACGATTCCGATCGAAAAGTTGGGCGACGAGGCCAGTTGGCGCGAGGCGCTGAGCGACGTGGATGTGCCGCGCGATATTGTGCTCGAAAACGAGTGGCATCCCGCCGTGGTGCTCGAATTGGGCGCGTCGGACGCCCGGATCGGTATCGAAGGCGTCGAAGAGGACGCGGACGGTCACTGGATTCCGGCGAAGGATGTGCAATGGGCACGCAAGCTGGGCAAAGACGGGCGCCTGAGCAGCCGTGCCAAGGTGGCCGGCGACCTGCTCGACGTGGGCGACGTGGTGCTGGTGCGCCGCATGACCAATGACCAGGACGGCAGTTTCATCCGCTGGACCCTGCGCCAGGTGCCCCGCGTGCAGGGCGGATTCGTCGCCATGGATGTGAACTCTGGCCGGGTTCTGGCGATGCAGGGCGGCTTTTCCTATCAGTCCTCGGTGTTCAACCGCGCCACCCAGGCGATGCGTCAGCCGGGGTCGTCCTTCAAACCGTTTGTCTATGCCGCAGCGTTGGATTCCGGCTATACCCCCGCCACCATCGTCGTCGACGCCCCGATCGAGATCAACACGCCGCAGGGCCTGTGGCGGCCCAAGAACGCGTCAAACAAATATTACGGTCCGGCGCCGCTGCGGACCGGGATCGAGCGGTCACGGAACCTGATGACGATCCGGCTCGCACAAGAGGTGGGGATGCCGGTGGTTGCCGGATATGCCGAACGGTTCGGCGTTTACGACCGCATGAGCCCGTTTCTCGCCAACGCGCTGGGGTCGCAGGAAACCACGCTGTACAAGATGGTGTCGGCCTATGCCATGTTCGCCAATGGCGGCGAACGGGTCGAGCCGACGCTGGTGGACCGGATTCAGGACCGTTACGGCAAGACGATCTATCGTCATGACGAACGGGCGTGTGTCGATTGTTCGTCGCCCGCGCTGACGCCGGGCTGGGGGCCGCGGATCGAAACCAACCGCGAACAGGTGATGGATGCGATCACCGCCTATCAGCTGACCTCGATGATGAAAGGCGTGGTCGAACGCGGCACCGCCAGCGGCGTCGTCAAGCTGCCGGTGCCCACCGCGGGCAAGACCGGGACCACCAACGACGCCCGCGATGTCTGGTTCATCGGCTTTACCTCGAACATCGTCGCCGGTTGCTATATCGGCTATGACCAGCCGCGCCCAATGGGGCGGAGCGCCTATGGCTCGAGCATGTGCGGACCGGTGTTCCAGAGCTTCATGAAAAAGGCCGTGGCGAAATACGGTGGCGGGCCGTTTGATGTGCCGCCCGGCGGGCATTTCATCAAGATCAACCGCTTTACCGGTGCCCGGCTGCCGGACAGCGCGAGCGGGCCGAACGTGGTGGCCGAGTATTTCCGCGACGGGGCGCAACCCGTATTCGGCGTGGCCTTCGACGGTGGGTTCAAGATGGGATCCAACCTGCCTCTGGTCGAGGAGGCCCGCGCCGGCGGTCAGCAGGTCACCACCTCGACCGGCAAGAAGGCGGTGGTGGGGCCCAAGGCGACCTTTGGCACGGTGACGTCGGGCGGGCTCTACTGACGGCTTGCCCGCCTATCCGCGCTGGTCTATCACCATCGCTCAGTCAGCCGAACATGCGAGGGCATTCATGCGCGCCGAGACGCAGAACATCGTGGCCGAGATCGAAAAGTCGCTGGACCTGCTGGCCCAGCGAATGGACCGGGAAACCGCGCCGCACCGGCTGGAAGAGTTCAACGCGCGGGTCGAGGACCCGAACCTTTGGGACGATCCCGCTGCGGCGCAAAAGCTGATGCGCGATCGCCAGGTTCTGGTCGATGCGATGGAAACCTATGACGGTATCCGTCAGGACATGTCCGACAATGTCGAGCTGATCGAACTGGGCGAGATGGAGGAGGACGACGAGGTCGTCACCGAGGCCGAACAGGCTCTGAAGGCACTGGCCGAAAAGGCCGCACAGAAAGAGCTTGAGGCGTTGCTCGATGGCGAGGCTGACGGCAACGACACCTTTCTCGAGATCAACGCCGGCGCGGGCGGCACCGAGAGCTGCGACTGGGCGTCGATGCTGGCGCGGATGTATGTGCGTTGGGCCGAGAAAAAGGGCTACAAGGTCGAGCTGCAATCCGAAAGCGCGGGCGACGAGGCGGGGATCAAATCCGCCACCTACAAGATTTCCGGCCAGAATGCCTATGGCTGGCTGAAATCCGAAAGCGGGGTGCACCGTCTCGTGCGGATCTCGCCCTTTGACGCCGCGGCCAAGCGGCACACGTCCTTCTGTTCCGTCTGGGTCTATCCGGTGGTGGACGACAATATCGAGATCGACGTGAACCCGGCCGATATCCGTATCGATACCTATCGCAGTTCGGGCGCGGGCGGTCAGCACGTCAACACCACCGACTCGGCGGTGCGGATCACCCACCACCCGACCGGGATCGTGGTGACCAGTTCCGAGAAGTCGCAGCACCAGAACCGCGACAT
>CAYGNB010000029.1:0-2630 GCA_964351135.1 uncultured Rhodobacterales bacterium
CCACCGGCACCGATCAGGCCCTGCACCAGCTGACCTATCTGGCCATCGCAGCCCTTTGGGCCGCCTGCTGTCTGTCAGGGTCTGCCTGATCGTATTCGGGCCATAGGAACAGCCGCGAAAGGCCATTCAAGTCTTACCGCGAGGCTTCAGAGCGCCTCGATGATGGTGACGTTTGCCAGGCCGCCGCCCTCACACATGGTCTGCAGGCCCCAGCGCAGCCCCCGCGCTTTCAGCGCGTGCACCAGCGTCGTCATCAGTTTCGCACCCGACCCGCCCAGCGGATGGCCCAACGCGATCGCCCCGCCATTGACGTTAAGCCGTTCCGGGTCCGCGCCGGTATGTTCGAGCCAGGCCAGCGGCACCGGCGCAAAGGCTTCGTTGACCTCGTAGAGGTCGATATCGCCGATCTTCATGCCCGCTCGTTCCAGCGCGCGGTCGGTGGCGAACAGCGGCTCTTCGAGCATGATCACCGGATCGCCCGCCGTGACGGTCAGGGCGTGGATGCGCGCCAGCGGCGTCAGCCCATGATCCCGGACCGCGCGTTCCGACGCGACGGCCACCGCCGCCGCCCCGTCGCAGATCTGGCTGGCATTGCCGGCCGTGATCACACCGTCATCGACCAGCGGGCGCAGCGACCCGATCCCATCGAGCGTGGCGTCGGCCCGAATACCTTCGTCGCGCGCGTGGGTCATGCGGGTGCCCGCCACCTCGACCTCGATAGGCAGGATCTCGGCATCGAAGGCCCCCGCATCGGCGGCCCCGGCCGCGCGGCGATGGCTCTGCAGCGCGAATTCGTCCAGCCGGTCCCGCGAAAAGCCCCATTTCCTGGCCAGCATCTCGGCACCGGTGAACTGACTGAAAACGGTGTCAGGATAGGCGCGGTCGATACCGGGGCTGGTCGGGCTGCCCGATCTTGGGCCCCGGCTCCATTCGCCAGAGGCGCCCATCGGAACCCGGCTCATGCTTTCGGCGCCTGCCGCGATCACCACGTCCTGCGTGCCCGACATGACCGCCTGCGCAGCGAAATGGATTGCCTGCTGCGACGATCCGCATTGCCGGTCGATGGTTACAGCCGGAACCGAGCGCGGCAACCCGGATGCCAGCACCGCATTGCGGCCGAAATGCAGCCCCTGTTCGCCCACCTGCCCGACGCAGCCCATCACGACATCGTCCACGGCCTCGCCCGGCAGACCGGCGCGCGCCACCGCGGCATCCAGCACGGTGGCCGCAAGATCCACGGGATGCCAGCCCGCCACCATCCCGCCGCGTTTTCCGCCCGCGGTGCGGGTTGCGCTGACAATGTAGGCTTCGGCCATGGATCCTCTCCCGATACTGGTGCGTTGCAAACAGCCTAGCCCCGCAGGACCGCCGGACGAAGCCCGCCAGCTAGTAACGTCACGTCAGAGTGCGGCGCTGGGGCGGGCCTTGACGCGCCCGTACCAGTCGAGCGTGGCACTGTGGCCGTCGGGGATCGACACCCGCACCACACGGGCGAATTCGATGAACACAAAGGCCGAGATATCGGCCAGCGAAAACCGGTCCAGCGCCACAAAGGGGCTGTCCTGCAACCGCTGTTCCAGCAGGTCGAGGAACAGCCCGATCCGCGCCATCCCGCGTTCCGCCAGTTCCGGGATCTGTTCGAAACCCGCCGGGCCGGGCAGCGCGCGGCCCTTCATATGGCGGTTGGAATTGCGAAACGCCTCGGCCACAGGCACCGCGCCCTGCTGTTCGGCAATCGCGTTCCAGTTCAGCACCTGCGCCCGTTCTTCCGGCCCCACGCCCATCAGCGGCGGGTCGGGAAACATGTCTTCGAGGTAGAGCGCGATGGCCACGTTTTCCGTCAGTACATTGCCCGCCTCGGTAATCAGCACCGGAAGCGTCGCGCGCGGGTTCACGGCGCGGAATTCGGGCAGCAGTTGCTCGCCCTTGGCGATGGAGATGTCGCGGGTCTCGATCTCCAGCCCCTTTTCGGCGATGAACATGCGCGCGCGGCGTGGGTTCGGCGCGGTGGAACAATCGTAAAATAACATGTCGGTCTCCCCGTTGTTGTCGTTCCTGGCAGCCGCGTTTATCGCCCATACATCCCGGTCACCTGGCGAGCTCGGTTGCGACCGCGCGCGCGATCACCCGCTCTTCGTCGGTCGGGATCACCAGGATTTCGGTGGCACCGGTGCCGATGCGGGTTGCGTTGGCGTCATTGGCGGCCGCGTCCAGATCCAGCCCGAGAAACCCCATCCCGTCGATCACGCGGGCGCGGATCGGGGCGGCATTTTCACCGATGCCGCCGGTGAACACCACGCCGTCCAGCCCGCCCAGCACCGCCGCCATCGCGCCCAGTTCGCGGCGGATACGGAACACGTAATAGTCGATGGCCTGACCCGCGCGCGGGTCGTCGCTGGCGAGCAGCGTGCGCATGTCGTGGCTGATCTCGGACAGCCCCTTCAACCCGCAGTCGTGATAGAGCATCCGGGCGATTTCGTCCCTGACCAGCCCCTGATCCATCAGGTAGAGTAGCACGCCAGGGTCGAGCTGTCCGCAGCGGGTTCCCATCGGCAGACCGTCGAGCGCGGAAAATCCCATGCTCGACCCAACCGAATGCCCGCCGCGCACCGCGCACATGGACGCCCCGT
>CAYGNB010000029.1:2730-15504 GCA_964351135.1 uncultured Rhodobacterales bacterium
CCCATGCTCGACCCAACCGAATGCCCGCCGCGCACCGCGCACATGGACGCCCCGTTGCCCAGATGCGCGATCACCACCCGCCCGGCTGCCAGTTCGGACCAGTCGCGTTGCAGCACGCCGGTGATGTAATCGTAGCTCAGCCCGTGAAACCCGTAGCGGCGCACGCCTTCGTCATAGAATTTGCGCGGCAGGGCAAAGGCATCGTTCACGAACGGATGCCCCTTGTGAAACCCGGTGTCGAAACAGCCGATCTGCACCGCGTCGGGAAAGGCGGCCTGCGACGCGGCAACCGCGGCGAGGTTCTGCGGCTGGTGCAACGGTGCCAGCGGCACAAGCGTCTGAAGCTGCGCCAGCGTCTCGGGCGAAAGCCGCATCGGCGCGCCAAAGCTCTTGCCGCCATGCACGATGCGATGACCGACGCCGGCGACTGTCCGCCCATTCAGCACCGGCTCGGCCGCCCTCAGAATCACCGCCATCGCGGTGTCATGGTCCGCCGGTCCGATATCCACCGGCGATTGCCCCGTCAGTTCGAGACGCGCCAGCGGGCCGAGATTTTCCACCTGCCCCGACATCAGCAGATCGGGCTCGGGCGCGGTGCCGTAGATCCCGAACTTGATCGACGAACTGCCCGCGTTCAGGGTCAGGATCGCGGTCATGCCGGGCCTGCCCCGGCCACCCGCGCCGCGTGCAGCGCCGCCACCGCGCAGGATACCAGCCGCGATTTGTCGTCATCGGCGCGGCTGGTCAGGATGATCGGGCATTTCGCCCCCATCACAACGCCGCTGCTCTGGGCATGGGCAAGGAAGGTCAGCTCCTTTGCCAGCAAGTTGCCCGCCTCCATGTTGGGCGCGACGAGGATCTCGGCGCGGCCCGCCACCAGCGACCGGATGCCCTTGGTCGCCGCCGCGCCCAGATCCACGGCGTTGTCCATCGCCAGCGGCCCGTCCACCAGCCCGCCGGTGATCTGGCCGCGCTCGGCCATCTTCGACAGCACCGCCGCGTCCAGCGTCGAGGGGATCGCGGGGTTCACCGTCTCGATTGCCGAAAGCACGCCGACCTTGGGTTCGTCCAATCCCAGCGAATGCGCCAGTTCGATCGCGTTGCGGATGATGTCGGCCTTGGTCTGCAGGTCGGGCGAGATGTTGATCGCGGCATCGGTGACCATCAGCAGATGATCCAGCCCCGGCACATCCATCACGAAGACATGGCTCAACCTACGGCCGCCGCGGCGCAGGCCGCCATCGCGCTTGACCACCTCGCTCAGCAGGATGTCCGTATGCAGGTGCCCTTTCATCACCGCCGCCGCCTGACCCGCCAGCACCATCTTCACCGCCTCCTGCGCGGCCAGCCGGTGATCGCGGATATCGACCAGCCGATAGGGTGAAATGTCCAGCCCTTCGGCCTGCGCCGCCTCGGCGATGCGGTCGGCATGACCGATCATAACCGGGTCGATCAACGTATGCCGCGCCGCCAGCACCGCGCCAGCCAGGGCATCGGGCGATTCCGGCGCCACCACTGCGGTGGGGAGCGCCGCCAGCGGTTCAGCGGCATCCAGCAGCCGGTCGAAATGCACATGGCTGCGCAAGGTCAGGCCGGGCACCTCGCCCGCGCGGACGGTAACCGGAACGCGCGGCGCGATCACTTCGGCCTCGCCTTCGACCACGCGGGCGCCTTCGGCGTCTTCGACCCAGGTATCGAACCGCACCAGCCCGTCCTCGCCAATCGCCGCGACGCGCACCGTCGTGGTCAGCACATCGCCGGGATGGGCGCGACCAACGAAACGCAGCGTCTGCGACCGGTAGAGCGTGCCTGGACCGGGCAACTCGCAGCCCAGCACCGCCGAGATCAGCGAAGCGACCCACATGCCGGGTGCAACCGCCTCGGGCGTGCCGTCGCCGTCTCCGTCCGCCTTGGGCAGGTGCATCGGGTTGAAGTTACCCGAGGCGTTGGCAAAGACGTAGAAATCGGATTCAGTGCAGGTCCGGCTCTGGCTGGCGGTCATTCCGACCTTCAGCCGGTCCAGCGGGACGTTTTCGAGCAGATCGTTCATGCCGTCCCCCTTTGGATCAGCGGCGATAGATGAAACACCGTCCCGGCACCGCCCCGTCTGGCAGCGGCCGTTCTTCGAGACCGGAAAAGTACATCCGGTCCGACGATACCATCAGCCCGCCCTCGGCCAGCAACGGTTCGACCAGAGGCGAGATCTTCCGCGCAAAGGCGTCGTTCTTGGCCAGGTTGTGCCCGCCCAGATCGGCGTGGATCAGGCTCGCCGTCGCGCCGAACCGGTCCAGCGCGGCGGGCAGCGTTTCGGTCACATCGCCGAGGATCGTGAATTCGTCGTCGGGCGTCGAATCAGGGTGCGACGCCACCGCGCGTTCAAACACATAGATCGGGCGGCCGGCGATCCTTTCGCGCATGTGATGATAGGTGCGCCCGTTGCCCAAGCCCAGTTCATAGACGGGCCCCGGCAGCGCCGCGGTCTGCGAAATGGCAAAATCCAGGCAGGCGCGCTGCGACACCATCCGGTCGATAAAGACATCCAGTCGGCTCATGCGCGGCATCCTTTCCCCTGCGGTCTGCGTGCAGCCCGTCATGCCAAGAAAGCCGGGGCAAGTATAGGCCTGTGAACTGTAACGATTTCACAACTGGAATTTCAGTTTGACGAACCCGGCACGGCCAAGCGAAGGTTGCGGCAGGAGGGCGCGGGAATGTCACGCGACGGCAACAGGGTTATACGCGGCGATGCGCCGCTGCTGACGGTCGAGAACCTGAGCATCGGGTTCGGCAAAGCCGATCCGGTCGTGCGCGATGTGTCGTTCACCATGCGGCCGGGCGAAACGCTGGCGCTGGTCGGCGAAAGCGGATCGGGCAAGACCGTCACCTGCCGGGCAATCCTGCGCATCCTGCCGCGCGCGGCGCGTATACATTCCGGCCGTGTCCTGCTCAACGGGCGGGCGGGCGGCGTGGATCTGACCGGCCTGCGCGAGCGGCGCATGCGCGATATCCGTGGTGACGCGGTGTCGATGATTTTCCAGGAACCGATGCGGTCGCTGTCGCCGCTGCACAAGATCGGCAACCAGGTCTGCGAAGTGCTGTGGCTGCATCGCGGCGACAGCGGAAAGGGGGCAAAGCGCAAGGTTCTGGAAACCTTCGAACGCGTCGGGTTTCCCGACCCGGAACGCGCCTTTCGATCCTATCCGTTCGAACTGTCCGGGGGGATGAGACAGCGCGCGATGATCGCCATGGCGATGGTGTCGGAACCCGACCTGCTGATCGCGGACGAACCCACCACCGCGCTGGATGTGACCACGCAGGCGCAGGTACTGGGGCTGATGGGCGATTTGCAGCGCGAAACCGGCATGGCGATGATCCTGGTGACGCACGACCTGGGTGTGGTGGCCAACATGGCCGAACAGGTGGTGGTGATGCACAAGGGCCGGGTGATGGAGTCGGGCAGCGCCGCCGCGCTGCTGGGCGCACCGGCACATCCCTATACCCAACAGCTTTTCGATGCCGCGCCGGCAATACCGGCCCAGACAGGGCTGGCACCACCACTGATCCGCGACGACCTGATCCTGCAGATGAAATCGGTCAGCAAGACCTATACGCTGCGCGGCGGGTCGGCCTGGTCGCCGGACGTGCTGATCCATGCCTGTCGCGGGGTGGACCTGAGCCTGCCGCGCGGCAAGACGCTCGCCATCGTCGGCGAAAGCGGCTCGGGCAAGACCACGGCCGCGCGGATCGCGCTGGGAGCAGAACCGCCCGATCCGGGTGGCGAAGTGCTGTTCCGGGCCGAGCGGGGGGGCGATCCGCTGCCGGTCCACACCATGACCCGCGCCCAGCGCACCGCGTTCCAGAAACAGGCGCAGATGGTGTTCCAGGATCCCTATTCCTCGCTCAGCCCGCGGATGCGCATTCTCGATGCGCTGGTCGAACCGCTCGACATCCACCGGATCGGCACCCGCGCCGAACGGCGCGACCGCGCCACCGAGATGCTGGGTCTGGTCGGGCTGGATCCGGGTATGCTGAAACGCTATCCCCATGCGTTTTCCGGCGGACAGCGCCAACGGCTGTCGATTGCGCGGGCGCTGATGCTGGACCCGGCGCTGCTGGTCTGCGACGAACCGACCTCGGCACTGGATGTGAGCGTGCAGGAACAGATCCTGACGCTCCTCGAAGACATCCGAGACCGGATGGGGTTGAGCTATCTGTTCATCAGCCACGACCTGGCGGTGGTGGCCCGGATCGCCGACGAGGTGGCCGTGATGCGCCAGGGGCTGGTGGTGGAACAGGCGCCGCCCGATACGTTGTTCCACAACCCGCATCATCCCTACACGCGGGCATTGATCGCGGCACAACCGGAGCCCGATATCGACCGACCGATTGACCTGAAACTGGTGGCACAGGGGGCGGGTGCACCGTCGGACTGGCCAGAACCCTTCCGATTTTCCGATGGCGTGATACCTTCACTCGCGCAGATCGAACCCGGCCACAAGGTGCGATGCCATGTATGACCTGACCCGACGAACCCTGCTTGCCGCGTTTGCCGCGCTGCTGCCCCTGCCGCTGATCGCCGCCGCCCCCGAACCGATCGAGGGCGCGTTCTGGGGCGAGGAGGTCAGGAACGAACACCTGCCGCCGGTGACCGACCGCCTGCCAGCCACGCCGC
Source organism: uncultured Rhodobacterales bacterium (assembly GCA_964351135.1). Classification (GTDB taxonomy): domain Bacteria; phylum Pseudomonadota; class Alphaproteobacteria; order Rhodobacterales; family Rhodobacteraceae; genus Pukyongiella. Next base: position 7,400 of record CAYGNB010000029.1, read on the forward strand.
TGGTCGTCGATCTCGAAGCCAGGGGCCGGACCACCGGCACCCCGGGTGGCACGCTGCACACGATGGTCACCAGTGACAAGGACATCCGGCAAATGGTCGTCTACGGCTATGCGCGGCTGGTGGGGTACGATCAGGACTATCAGCTGGTGCCCGACCTGCTGCTGGATGCCGAAAGCGACGGCGACAGGAAATTCACCCTGCGCCTGCGCCCCGGTCACCGCTGGTCCGACGGCGCGCCCTTTACCTCGGCCGATTTCGAATACTGGTGGAAGGATGTGGCGAACAACGAGCTGCTCAGCCCCTCCGGCCCGCCCGATTTCCTGCGCATGGACGGCAAGCTACCGCAGGTCAGCTTTCCCGACGAGACCACGGTGGTTTTCGAATGGGAACAGCCAAACCCGGGTTTCCTGAGCACGCTGGCCCAGGCCCGGCCTCCCTTTATCTACCGGCCGGCGCATTTCCTGAAACAGTTTCACGGCGACTACGCCGATCCCGCCGCGCTGGAAACGCTGGTCGCCGAGGCGCGGGTCAAGAGCTGGCCGGCGCTGCACAACAAGCGCGACAACCTCTACAAGTTCGACAATCACCAACTGCCGACGCTGCAACCGTGGATGAATGCCAGTTCCGGCAAGAAGGTGCGCCACCTTTTCGTGCGCAATCCTTATTACCATCGCATCGACAGCACCGGGCAGCAGTTGCCCTATATCGACGTGGTGGAAATGGAAATCGTCGGCGGCGGCCTGGTCGCGGCCAAATCCAATGCGGGCGAAAGCGATCTGCAGGCGCGCGGTCTGGGCTTTCGCGACATCCCTATCCTGCGCAAGGGCGAAGCCGACGGCGGCAACTACCGGACGCTGCTCTGGGCGTCGGGCGTGGCCTCGCAGATCGCGATCTATCCCAATCTGAACTACAATGACGAAGTCTGGCGCGCGGTTCTGCGCGACGTCCGGGTACGCCGCGCGCTGAGCCTCGGGATCGACCGCGAGGCGATCAACCGGGCGCTGTTCTTCAAACTGGCCAAGCCCGGCGCGATGACCGTTCTGCCCGCAAGCCCGTTCTTCGATCAGGCCAACCGCGATGCATGGGCCGCATTCGACACGGCGGCCGCCAATGCGCTGCTGGACGATGCCGGCCTGTCCGAACGCAACTCCAATGGTATCCGGCTGCTGCCCGACGGCCGACCGATGGAAATCGTGATCGAAACCGCGGGCGAGCGGCAGGAGGTCGAGAACGCCCTGCAGATCGTTACCGACACCTGGCGCGAGATCGGCGTCAAGCTGGTGATGCGCCCGCTGGACCGCGACATCCTGCGCAACCGCATCTTTGCCGGCAACTGCATGGCCGCGGTCTGGTTCGGCTGGGATAACGGCATTCCGCAACCCTCGACCTCGCCCGACTATCTCGCTCCCCGGCAGCAGGAGTTCTTTGCCTGGCCGAAATGGGGCCAATTCTACCAGACCAACGGCGAGGTGGGCGAATCCCCTGACATGCCCGAACCGCAGCGGCTGCTGGATCTGTCCCACGACTGGGAACGTGCCGGTTCGGATGCGGAGCGCAGCGAGATCTGGCGCGAAATGCTGAAGATCCACGCCGATCAGATTTATGGCATCGGCATCCTGGCAGAAGCGCCGCAACCGGTGGTGGTCAACAAGGCCCTGCGCAACGTACCCGAAAAGGCGATCTGGGCCTGGGATCCCGGCGCGCATTTCGGCATTCACCGCGTTGACGAATTCTTCTTCGATCCGGCCGGCGCCAACTGATGAGCCTGCTCCGCTATGCCATCTACCGCTTCGGCACCATGTTGCTGACGCTGCTGGTGGTGTCGGCGCTGGTCTTTGTCATCATCAATCTGCCGCCCGGCGACTACCTGTCCAACCAGATCGCCGAATTGCGCGCCACCGGCCAGTCCGCCGGTGTCGCCAAGGCGGAGTTCCTGCGCCAGGAATACGCGCTGGACCGACCGCTGTGGCAACAATACCTGATCTGGATCGGCTTCATGCCCGGCCCGCACGGGTTTTCCGGGCTGATCCAGGGCAATTTCGGCTGGAGTTTCGAATTCGACCGGCCCGTGGCCGAAATCGTCGGTGAAAGCCTGTGGCTGACGGTGCTGGTCAACCTCGCCGCCGTGCTGTTCGTCTATCTCGTCGCGCTGCCGCTGGGCGTGCTGGCGGCGGCGCGGTCACGTACCTGGGTCGATTATACCTCGGCCTTTGTCGGTTATCTCGGCCTCGCCACGCCGAATTTCCTGCTGGCGCTGATCCTGTTCTACTACGGGCACAAGCTCTTTGACCTGCCCATCGGCGGGCTGATGGACCCGCGGTTCGAGGGCGAACCGATGTCCTTTGACAAGATGAAGTCGATCCTCGTGCATCTGATCGTGCCCACATTCGTGATCGGCACGTCCGGAGCAGCGGCGATGATGCAGCGGCTGCGCGCCAACCTGCTGGACGAACTGGGCAAACCCTATGTGGAAACCGCCGTGGCCAAGGGCCTGAGCCCGCCGCGAATGCTGGTGAAATACCCGCTGCGCGTGGCCTTCAATCCCTTCGTGGCCGATATCGGCAACCTGCTGCCGTCGATGGTGTCGGGCTCGGTGCTGGTGTCGGTGGTGCTGGGGCTGCAAACCATCGGCCCGACCCTGCTGACCGCGCTGAAGACCCAGGACCAGTTCCTGTCCGGTTTCGTGCTGATGTTCGTCGCCCTGCTGACGCTGGTGGGTACGATGATCTCGGACGTGCTGCTGGTGCTGCTGGACCCGCGTATCCGTTATGAGGGGCGCGAAACATGACCACGCTCCCCGATGGCCGATATGTGGACGACGCGCCCTATGATCCGCAGGCCAGCCTGCGTTCGCTCGAACGGCAGGATCTGGACGCGCCCAACTGGCTGCTGATCTGGCGCAAGTTCCGCACCCACAAGCTGGGGCTGGTGTCGGGGATCTTCCTGCTGCTCAGTTATCTGATGCTGCCCTTTGCCGGTTTCATTGCCCCCTACACGCCCAATGACCGCCATTCCGAACACCTCTTTGCGCCGCCGCAGATGGTGCGGTTCTTTCATCAGGGCGATCTGATCGGCCCCTATGTCTATCCCATGACGGCCGAGGCCGACATGGAAACCTTCCAGTGGAAATTCGTCCCCGACACCACACGCCCGATGAAGCTGGAGTTCTTCTGCGAAGGCGGCAGTTACCGGCTGGCGGGGCTGATCCCGTCGAACACCCACCTGTTCTGCGCCCCCGAAGGCGCGACGGTGTTCCTGTGGGGCTCGGACCGGCTGGGGCGGGATGTGTTTTCACGCATCTTCTACGGCGCGCAACTGTCGCTGACGGTCGGCCTGATCGGGATATCGGTCTCTTTCCTGCTGGGCATCGGGTTCGGGTCGATCGCCGGCTATTTCGGCGGCAAGATCGACTGGGTGATCAACCGGGTGATCGAAATCCTGCGGTCGCTGCCCGAACTGCCGCTGTGGCTGGCCCTGTCGGCGGCGGTGCCGTCGAACTGGGGGCCGGTGGCGGTGTTCTTCATCATCTCGCTGATCCTGGGCATCCTCGACTGGCCGGGGCTGGCCCGCGCGGTGCGGGCCAAGTTCCTCGCCCTGCGCGAAGAGGAATATGTGCGCGCCGCCGAGATGATGGGCGCGTCATCGGGCCGGGTGATCCGCAAGCACCTGTTGCCCAACTTCATGTCGCACCTGATCGCATCGGCCACCCTGTCGATTCCGGCGATGATCCTGGGCGAAACCGCGCTGTCGTTCCTGGGGCTGGGCCTGCGGGCACCGGCGGTCAGCTGGGGGGTGATGCTCAACGACGCGCAGAACCTCGCCTCGATCGAAATCTATCCATGGACGGCGATCCCGATGCTGCCGATCATCGTCGTGGTGCTGGCCTTCAACTTTCTGGGCGACGGGCTGCGCGACAGTCTGGACCCCTATCAGCAGTAACGCGGGGCAGAGGACACATGGAAAAGGACAAACTCGACGCGCTGCGCGCGAAATACACCGGCACCGGCGGGGCCGACATCTTCGATCCGAAGTTTCAACGGGTGGCGGATGTGCAGTTCCGGCCCGACGGCAGCCGCACCCTGCCCTATGGCGGCATCCCCACCATTCTCGATGCGCCGCAGGCACCGGGACCCGAAGGGCTCGAGGCGGTGCTGGTCGGCGTGCCGATGGATCTGGGCGTGACCAACCGCAACGGTGCGCGGTTCGGGCCGCGCGCGGTGCGGGCCCAGGAACGGGTCGGCCCGTATAACCACATGCTGGACACGGTGCCGACGGCCGAACTGGACGTGGCCGATATCGGCGACGTGCCGTTCCGGTCACGGTTCGATTTGGCCATGTGTCATGCCGATATCGAAACCTTCTATCACCGCATCCGCGACAGTGGCGCAATCCCGGTGTCCGTGGGCGGCGATCATTCGATCACCGGGCCGATCCTGAAAGGTCTGGCCGAGGGCACGCCGGTGGGCTGCGTCCATATCGACGCCCATGCGGATACCTCGGGCGAATACGAACACAGCAAATTCCATCACGGAGGCCCGTTCCGGCAGGCCGTGCTGAACGATGCCCTGGACCCCGAGCGCACGATCCAGATCGGCATTCGCGGCAGTGCCGAATACCTGTGGGAGTTCTCCTACGACTCTGGCATGACCGTGATCCATGCCGAGGAATTCGCCGACATGGGCGTGGAAGCCGTGCTCGAAACCGCCAGACGGGTCGTGGGCGATGCGCCGTTCTACATCTCGCTCGATGTCGATGCGTTCGACCCGGCCTATGCGCCGGGGACCGGCACACCCGAAGTCGGCGGGCTGACCCCGCGCGAGGTGCAGGCGCTGCTGCGCGGCCTTGCCGGACTGCCGGTCATGGGCGGCGACGTGGTCGAGATCGCGCCGCAATACGATGCCACCTCGAACACCGCCCATGTGGGCACGCAGATGGTGCATGAAATCCTGTCGCTGGTTGCCGTGCGCAAGCGGGAAACCGGCCTTTAGCCCCGGCGCGGCGGCACAGCTCAGGCCGGGCGGCCGAGCAGCCGCCGCACCAGCACAAAGAACAGCGGGACGAACAGGACACCCAGCACGGTCGCCGAAAGCGTGCCGCCCAGCACGCCCGAGCCGATTGCATTGCGCCCGCCAGAGCCTGCGCCGGTGCTCAGCACCAGCGGCAGCACGCCCAGCGAAAACGCCATCGAGGTCATGATGATCGGCCGGAACCGCTGCCGCGCCGCTTCGCGCACCGCCTGCACCGCCGGTTCGCCGGAATTCATCCGGTCGCGGGCGAATTCGACGATCAGGATCGCGTTCTTGCCGGTCAGCCCGATCACGGTCAGCAACCCGACCTGAAAGAACACGCCGTTCTCGAACCCGCCCAGCCATGCGCCCACCAGCGCGCCCAGCACCCCGATGGGCATGGCCAGCATCACCGCGAACGGGATCGACCAGCTTTCATAGAGCGCGGCAAGGCTGAGGAACACCGCCGCCAGCGACAGCGCATAGAGCAGCGGCGCCTGCGCCCCCGATTGCCGTTCCTCATAGCTCAGCCCGGTCCAGGCCACCGCATAACCCGGCGACAGCTCGCTCACCAGACGTTCCATTTCGGCCATCGCTTCGCCGGTGGACACGCCTGCGGCGGGCGATCCCTGAATGCGCATCGACGGCATCCCGTCGAACCGCGACAACCCCTGCGGACCGAAGGTCCAGCGCCCGGTGGTAAAGTTCGAGAATGGCACCAGCCCGCCGGTGGCATTGCGGATGCGCCAGCGTTCGATATCCGAAGGCGCCGACCGCGCCGCCGCCTCGCCCTGCACATAGACACGCTTGATCCGGCCCTGATCCACGAAATCGTTGACATAGCGCCCGGCCCAGGCGACCGACAGCAGATTGCCCACCTCGCTGGCCGACACGCCCATCGCGCCCGCCGCGCGCCAATCCACATCCAACCGGTACTGCGCCGCATCCTCGAGCCCCGAGGGCCGGACCGACCCGATCAGCGGGCTCTGGGTAGCCGCACCCAGCAGTTGGTTGCGCGCGGCAAGCAGCTGTTCATGGGTCTGGCCACCGCGGGCCTGCAGATAGAAATCGAAACCGCTGACATTGCCCAGTTCGGTCACCGCCGGCGGCACGATCGGAAAGACCAGCGCATCGCGTATCCCCGACAGTGCCGCGAACCCGCGCCCCGCCAGCGCACCGACGCTCTTGTCCGGGGTTTCGCGTTCGGACCAGTCCTTGAGCCGCACAAAGGCCATGCCCACGTTCTGCCCCTGCCCGCCAAAGCTGAACCCGACCACGCCGAACATCGATTCAACAGAGTCGGATTCCGTGTTCAGGAAATGGTTCTCGACCTGTTTGACCACCTCCAGCGTCCGCTCGGCGGTCGCGCCGGTGGGCGCCTGGATCAGCGTGAACATGATCCCCTGATCCTCGTCGGGCAGAAACGCGGTCGGCGTTTTCTGGAACATCCAGATCATCGCCGCCACGATCCCCGCATAGATCAGCCCCACCCGCAGCGGCCGCGTCACGATACCGCCGACCGCCCCGGCATAGCCCCGCGTCAGCGCCGTGAAACCGCGGTTGAACCAGCCCAGCGGCCCGCGCGCTTCGCCGTGGCGTTTGGGCCGCAGGATCGACGCACACAGGGCCGGGGTCAGCGTGATCGCCACAACCACCGACAGCGCCATGGCCGATACGATGGTGATGGCGAACTGCTGATAGATCACGCCGGTCGATCCGCCGAAAAAGGCCATCGGCACGAACACGGCGGACAGCACCATGGCGATCCCGACCAGCGCCGGAGTGATCTGTCCCATGGATTTATGCGTGGCCTCGCGCGGGCTCAGCCCTTCTTCCTCCATGATCCGTTCGACATTTTCGACCACGACGATGGCATCGTCGACCAGCAGGCCGATCGCCAGCACCATGGCCAGCATGGTCAGAGTGTTGATGGTAAAGCCCGCCATCGCGAGAATGCCGAAGGTCCCCAGCAACACCACCGGCACGGCCAGCGTCGGAATCAGCGTGGCCCGCAGGTTCTGCAGGAAAAGCAGCATCACCAGGAACACCAGACCGATGGCCTCGAACAGTGTCTTTTGCACCTCGTGGATCGAAATTTCGACAAAGGGCGTGGTGTCGAAAGGAACGACATGCTCCACGTTTTCGGGGAAGAATTCGGAAAACGCCTCAATCCGCTCCTTGACCCGTTCGGCCGTATCCAGCGCATTGGCGCCCGAGGCGAGCTGGATCGCCATGCCCGCTGACGGCTTGCCGTTGAACCGGCCGATGGTGGAATAGCTCTCGGCACCGATTTCGACCCGCGCCACGTCCTTGAGCAGCACCAGCCCGCCGTCGGTGGCGGCGCGCAGAACGATCTGTTCGAAATCCTCGGGCGTGGACAGCAGCGACTGCGCGGTGATCGTGGCGTTCAGCTGCTGGCCCGGGACGGTGGGCCTCTGCCCGAACTCGCCGGCTGTGATCTGGGTGTTCTGGGCCGACACCGCGTTAATCACATCGGTCGGCGTCAGTTCATAGGCCGCCAGCCGCGCCGGGCTGAGCCAGATGCGCATGGCGTATTTCGCACCGAATACCCGCACCTCGCCAACGCCTTCGATACGGCTGATATCGTTGACCAGATTGGTGGTCATGTAATCGGCCAGATCCACCTGTTCGAGCGCCCCGTCCGTGGAGATCAGGGCCACCACCATCAGGAACCCGGACGAGGATTTGCGCACGCCGACCCCCAGCCGCTGAACGATTTCCGGCAGCAGCGGCGTTGCCTGCGCCAGCTTGTTCTGCACCTGCACCTGCGCGATGTCCGGATCGGTCCCGGTATCGAAGGTCAGCGTGATCGACGCGCCGCCCGTCGCGGTCGAACTGGATTCGATATAGCGCAGCCCGTCCAGTCCGGTCATCTGCTGTTCGATCACCTGGGTGACCGTGTTGGCCACGGTTTCAGCGGAGGCGCCGGGGTAAGAGGCGCTGATGCTCACCGTCGGCGGCGCGATCCGGGGGTATTGCGCCACCGGCAGGGTAAGAATGGACAGCACCCCGACGCCCATGATCAGGATCGAGATCACCCAGGCAAATACCGGTCGGTCGATAAAGAAACGCGCCATG
>CAYGNB010000030.1:0-10511 GCA_964351135.1 uncultured Rhodobacterales bacterium
GGTTCGGCCGCGCGCCGTGGGTCAGGTGACCGCCCGCGTCCAGGCTCATGCCCAGAATGGTGTCGCCGGGCTGGATCAGCGCCTGGAACACGCCCTGGTTGGCCTGGCTGCCCGAATGCGGCTGCACGTTGACGAACTCGCAGCCGAACAGCTGTTTGGCGCGGTCGATGGCCAGGGTCTCGGCAATGTCCACGAACTGGCAGCCGCCATAATAGCGCCGGCCCGCATAGCCTTCGGCATATTTGTTGGTCATCACCGACCCCTGGGCCTCCATCACCGCGACTGACACGATGTTTTCCGAGGCGATCAGTTCGATCTCGTCGCGCTGGCGGCCCAACTCGGCCTGAACCGCGCCAAAGATCTCCGGGTCGCTCTTGGCTAGGGGCTGGGTGAAAAAGCCGTTCGGGCGGTGTGTAGCATTCATGGTCTTACTCCCAATTTTCTGCTCTGCTCAGCCGGTCCATCCCAGACCGGCGGAAATACAATTCATGCTCTGCATCAGTTGAATGCGGCTGTGGATGGTGTCCTCTTGCCGGACCTGGCGTAACAGGTGCACCTGAGCGGTGTGCGCTGCTGTCAGCCCCGCATCGTGGCGCGCGATCCGGGCCGCGGCCCTGGGGAACCGGTCACCCAGGGCGGCCCCGGTCAGCCACTCGATGGCGGACAGCGTGCGGGCATATTCGTCACTGATCATCCCGTATACGGCCTCGGCATCAGTACGTGTCTCCACAAGCCCGGCGTAGAGTTCGGCGATATCAAGCCGGACGAGCATCAGGGATTTCTCGATCTCGTCCAGACACAGCCGAAACAGCGGCAGATCCCGTTTCACGCGCGCCAGCGCCGCGTCGCCCGCGTCGCCCCGCACCTTACGAAAATCCTGAACCGCCTGACCAAAACCGTACCAGCTACTGATCATGTGCCGGTTCTGCGTCCAGGCGAAAACCCACGGAATCGCCCTCAGGTCTGACAGTGACGACGCCCCGAAACGACGTGCCGGACGCGATCCGATCTTCAGGAAGGCGAGTTCGTTCACCGGGCTGGCCTGGTTGAAGTAATTCAGAAAGGACGGGTTCTGGATCAGCTTGAGATACGCGGTCTGGCTAAGGCTGGAGAGGGTTTCCATCAAATCCTCGGCCTCGGGATCGACGGTTTCAAAGGCCGGGGCTGCGCTGTGCCGAAGAACCGAGGAGGCAAGCAGTTCAAGCTGCTCTGCCGCCGTGTCGGTATTGGCGTATTTCGCGGTGACAACCTCGCCCTGTTCGGTGAGGCGCAGGGTACCGTTCAGTGTTCCGCGCGGTTGTGCGGCGATGGCGCGGTCGGTGGGTGCGCCGCCCCGGCTGACGGAACCGCCGCGCCCGTGGAAAAAGACCGGCCGCGCTCCCAGCCCCGCGATGGCACGGGTGATCGCGCGCTGCGCGCGGTCCAGCGTCCAGCTCGAGCACAGGAAGCCGCCATCCTTGTTGCTGTCGGAGTAGCCCAGCATGATCTCCATGCACCCATCGCCGTCCTTCATGCTGCGTGCCGCCAGCGGCACGGACAGCACATCGCGCAGGATCGCGGGCGCCGCGCGCAAATCGTCGATGGTCTCGAACAGAGGCACCACCTTGAGCGACAGCCGCTCTGCCCCGAAGCCCGCATAGCGCGCCAGCAAGAGCACGGCGAGCAGGTCATCGGCAGACCGGGTCATCGACAGAATGAACGGCCCTATCGCATCCGGATCGGGGCCCTCGTGCACCGCGCGGATCAACCGCAGGAGTTCCATCAGTTCTGTGGCCTCGTCCGTCAGCTTTGATGGATCGACATAGGGCAGTTCGGCCTGCCCCACCTCCCGGCGCAAGCGGGCCGACCAGTCAGCGGACAGCGGCTCGGGCGACGTACCTACGGCGGACCAGACGGCGTCAAGCGTGCGCGTCACCACGTCGGAGTTCTGACGAATGTCGAGCGTGTGCCCCCTGAACCCAAAGGTCGTTGCCTGCCAGCGCAGCGGCCGGATCAGTTGCTGCGCGAGATGATACGCGCCAATCGCGTTCAGCGCGGTTTCCAGCGCCTGCAGGTCCGACAGGAAGTCCCGCACATGGCCGTAGCCGCCGGTGGCCACGCATTGCCGGATCGCCGTCCCGGCCTGACGGAAGATTTCGCTGGGATTTCGCGCTGCGCAAGCCAACGGATCAGTGCTGCGCGTCTGTACGATGCTTTCCAGGGCCGTCCGCGACGGGCCGGGCGCCACGATAATATTCTCCGAGATGCTGAGCCTCGGGATGATACGGTCCAGTTCCTCGGTATAGGCCTGCACGATCATTTCGCGCGAGCGGTCCAGCGCCATGCGCGTGACCTCGGCTGTCACATTCGGGTTGCCGTCACGATCGCCGCCGATCCAGGAATGGAAGCGCAGGCAGCAATGATCCTGCGTATCGGGGCCGAGCAGCCCCGACATCGCATCATTGTACCGGTCAAACAGACGCGGCACCGCCTCGAACAGGCTATTGCGGTAGAATTGCAGGCCCCAGTCGATTTCCGCTGCAAGACTTGGGCGCTCCATCCGAAGCTCGCCGGTCAGCCAAAGAAGGTCGATCTCCATTTCTAGTGTATCGTCCAGCCGCGCAAGTTCGCGATCGGACCACCGGAGCATTCCGAACAGGCTGAGCGTGTGATGGATACGGCGGTGGATCTCCATGACCGAGACGCGCTTTGCCTCTGTCGGATGCGCCGTGATCGTTGGCCCGACCGACAGGCGCCCATCCGCCAGAACCTTTGCCATCGCGGTACGCTGGTCTTCGGGGCAATCTGCCAACGCCTTGTGAAACCCAACGGGCGTGCCTTCCTGCTCTGCCTGCCGGGCCTGACGGGCAGCATCGGTTTCGTCCAATATCTGCTGCAGGTGGAACCAGATGGTGCTGGCCTGCAGGTGATCGCCATAGGCGGAAGCGTCCCACCGGGTCTCTTCCGCCTCTAGCGCCGCTGCGACCAACGGCGCGCGGCGGTGGAGAACTTTCAACCAGGCTTCGCGTACGCGACGATTGTCATCATCGGCGCATGCACCGGGTGCCTTTTGTGTCTCGGGTTCCGCCACCGCACGCATCATTCCACCCGGTCGCCTGGGTCGCGATCTTCGAAAAAATCGACGAGGTTATCGAGAACGCGCCGCCCCATGGCCACGCGGGTTTCTTCGGTGGCGCTGCCCAGATGCGGCAACAGCACGAGATTGTCGAATTCCATCAGCATCGGCGCGACGTTTGGCTCTCCGTTGAACACGTCCAGCGCGGCACCACCGATGCAGTCGTATGTCAGCGCCTGAATCAGCGCATGCTCGTCGATCACCTCACCGCGGGCGGTGTTGATCAGGAAAGCGCCTGGCTTCATCAGGTCCATCCGCCGCGAATCGATCAGGTGCCGGTTGGCGGCCCCGCCGGGGCAATGCAACGATACGAAATCGCATTGCGGCAGAAGGTCGTCGAGGCTGTCCACTTGTGTCGCATTGTACCGGTCCAGCACCTTCTGCGGAACGCGCGAGCGGTTCTGCACCAGGATTTTCATGCCAAAGCCGAAATGCGCACGCTGCGCCATCGCCTGACCGATACGGCCGAAACCGACAATTCCCAGCACCTTGCCCGAGACCTTGGCCCCGACCATGTGCGTCGGCCGCCAGCCAGTCCACTGACCCGCGCGCAATTCGCGCTCGCCCTCGCCTGCGCGGCGCGCCACCATCAACAAGAGCGTCATCGCCAAATCGGCCGTGCATTCCGACAGCACGTCCGGCGTATTGGTCACCGCGATGCCCAGACGCCTGGCCGCGTCCGTATCGATATGGCTAAAGCCGACGCCGTAATTCGCAAGCAGCCGCGTGCGCGCTTCGCTGACATCCAGTGCTTCCGCCCCCAGCCCGTCGGTGACCGTCGGCAGGATCGCGTCGAACTGGGCCAGAGCGTCGCGGAAATCCGCGGCGCTCATCGGCTTGTCCTCGATATTGAAGACGGTGTCGAACCGCTCGGCCAGCTCCGCCTCCACGGTTTCGGGCCAGCGGCGCGTGACGAGCACGCGGGGCCTGTTGTTCAGGATGGCGGGCGCATTCATCATGCCGCCTCCTTCTTCATGACCTGCGCGATGGTGTCGCCGATCACGGCGGGGTTCTGCGCAACCGTCACACCGGCAGCAGAGAGGATCTCGACCTTTTCGCTGGCGCTTTCTCCAAAGGCCGAAATGATGGCCCCGGCATGGCCCATGGTCCGGCCCTTGGGCGCGGTCAGGCCAGCCACATAGGCGATCACCGGCTTGGTGACATGATCGCGGATGTAAGCGGCAGCTTCGGCTTCCTGTGGGCCGCCGATCTCGCCGATCATGCAGATCACATGGGTGTCGTCATCCGCCTCGAAGCGCTCCAGGATATCCTTGAAAGACGATCCGTTGATCGGGTCACCACCAATCCCGACCGAGGTCGAGATGCCGATGCCGTGTTCCTTGAGCTGCGCGGCGGCCTCGTAACCCAGCGTGCCGGAACGACCGATGATGCCCACATGGCCCGGCAGGTAAATATGGCCCGGCATGATCCCCAGAAGCGCCTTTCCGGGGCTGATGGTTCCGGCGCAATTCGGGCCGGTCAGCACCATGCGGCGTTCCCTGGGGTAGCGGTACATGTAGCGCTTTACGCGGATCATGTCCTGTGCGGGGATGCCGTCGGTGATGCAGACACAGTATTTGATGCCCGCATCTGCGGCTTCCATGATGCTATCGGCGGCAAAGGGCGGCGGCACGAAAACCAGGCTCGCCTCGGCCCCGGTTGCGGCGACCGCATCCTCCACGGTGTCGAAGACCGGCACCCCCTCGACCTCCTGGCCGCCCTTGCCCGGCACCACGCCGCCCACGACCTTGGTGCCATAGGCGATCATGTCAGCGGTGTGAAACCGCGCCATCTTTCCGGTGATTCCCTGAACGATTACCGGTGTGTTCCTGTCGATGAAGATACTCATTTCACGGCCCTCATTCTGGTGTTTTGGTTCAGGTCGTTCTGCCATGCGCCGACGGCGCGCTCTGCGGCTTCCATCAGCGAGGTGGCACGGATGATCGGAAGACCGGACTTGGCCAGGATCCTCTGGCCTTCTTCCACGTTTGTCCCGGCAAGCCGGACCACGACGGGAACATCGACCTGCACCTCCTTGAGGGCCTGCACGACGCCTTCGGCAACCCAGTCGCAGCGGTTGATACCGGCGAAGATATTCACCAGAACCGCCTGCACGTTGTTATCCGACATCACGAGCCGAAACGCCTTGGCGACGCGCTCGGGTGTGGCCCCGCCGCCGATATCGAGGAAGTTCGCCGGTTCACCCCCGGCCAGCTTGATCGTGTCCATGGTCGCCATGGCCAGGCCGGCACCGTTCACGATGCAGCCGATATTACCCTCAAGCCCCACATAGGACAGCCCCCGGTCAGCCGCGCGGCTTTCGCGCGGGTCTTCCTGGCTCTTGTCGCGCAGCTCGCTGATATGGGGATGGCGGAACAGCGCATTGTCATCAAAGGTCATCTTGGCATCAAGCGCCAGAATGCGGTTATCCCCGGTGACAACCAGCGGATTGATCTCGACCATGGTGGCATCATGTTCGCGGAACGCCCGGTAACAGCCCTGAAGCGTGCGCGCCATGCGCTGGGTCAGCGCCGGATCGATCCCCAGCTTGAATGCAATCTGCCGGCACTGGAACTCCTGCAGGCCCACTGCCGGTTCAACGGTGGCCCGCACGATGCTGTCGGGTTTCTCGGCCGAGATGTCCTCGATCTCCATGCCGCCTTGGGCAGACGCGACGATCATCACTCGTTGGGAGGTGCGATCCAGCACGAAACCAAGGTAGATTTCACGCTCGATCGGCACGGCCCCCTCGACATAGACGCGGTAGATGCCCTTGCCCTCCGGGCCGGTCTGGTGGGTGACCAGTTTCTTGCCGAACAGGTTTTCGCACGAGGCCTGGATCTCGGCATCGCTGTCACAAACCTTGACTCCGCCCGCCTTGCCGCGCCCGCCGGCATGGACCTGGGCCTTGACGACCCAGCGGTTGCCGCCCAGTTCGCGGGCGCGATAGGCGGCCTGTTCCGGGCTGTAGGCCAGCGCACCGGGCGGAATCTCGACGCCGAAACTGGCGAGGATTTCCTTGGCCTGGTATTCATGAATGTCCATGATCTCTCCTCCTCCGAAAGAAATGGCGTGGGTTTATTCCGCAGCGATGGCCCGGTCGTAGCGGGCAAACAGCGCAGCATCGACGGCGGCCTGATCGACGTCACCGCCCATGGCCCGGATCGCATCGGCAAAACGGTTGACGATGTCCGTTATGGCGGCGCGGCTCAGCAGGTTGAGAATGCCGATCCGGATCTGCACGGGGGCCGACAAGGTCGGCCAGATGCCGAAATTCTGCGCCCGGCAGGACTGCACCAGTTCCATCTCGCGTCCGGCCAGCGCCTCGGGCAGGTTCAGCACCACCAGCGATGTCATGTTCGACGTGACCTCGCAGCCCATGGCCTGCACGGCGGCGCGCAAGGCGGCCTCGTGATGGGCGTAGTCGCGGGCGCGCGATGCAATGCCCTGCTCCAGGGTGATCCGCAGCGCCTCGTGAAAGGCGGCAACCGCATAGGCCGAATGGGTCCGGTGATAGGTGCCTTTTTCCACGTCCTGACCGTCGATGATGCCCCAGTGGCGGGCCTCGAGGATCGGATGATGCACAAATGTCCGGGTCCCGGTTTCGCGGAGCGTTTCGATATAGCGATCGGTGAAGGACACCGGCGCATAGGTCAGCGGCAGGCAGCAGATGCCCTTTTGCGGGCAAGACGCCCAGCCATGTACGCCAGCGAAGTCGTCGATGCGGAAATCCTCGACCCCGAGCGAGGACACGGCGTCCACAAGGCCCATCACGTCGTGCTTTTCACAGGCCGCACTGAATCCGGCAATGTCGTTGATCCGGCCCGAGCCGGTTTCCCAATGCGCCATGGCGGCCCATTTGGGCTTGTGTTCCGCAAGCGCCGCTTCGACCATTTCGCCGGTGACCGACTGGCCGTGCGGCACGTCCACGATGACGACCGAAGCGGGGTTCGGATCCATCGGGTTTTCGGCCAGCTCTTCACGGGTGGCTGCCTTCATCCGCACCGTCAGCCCGTCGATGCCCGAGAAGGTCCCGTTGTTGAACACCACAACCTTGTCGCCGGGCATCACTGCGCTGAACATGACATCCAGACCGCTCCAGCCGGTGCCGGCCACACCAAAGGTGTGCACGTTGTCGGTGCCCCAGACCTGGCGCAGCATATGTTTGCATTCGACCATGCCGCGCAGAACGTCGCCATGCATGTGATCCGCGATCCCGGCTCCGGCATAGGCGGCCAGCACCCGCGCATCGGTGTTGCCCGGACCAGGGCCTGCTGCGATGGTTTCGGGAATTTCAAGCTTGGGGAAGAGCTGTGTAGCGGTCATGATCGCTCCGTATGTTCACTGTGAGTATAATTTTATTTCTCATCGGTTATAAATCGCCTTGCCTTGACAAAAAACGTTCCTTAATCCTGCTTTTGGGTATCTAAATGTATGGGGAAATACCTACCCATTCCGGTAAGTATTCTAATGTATGCCGTATCGTGACCCATCCAAATGGGTAGTTTATTAGCGTTATTGGAGTAAATTCAAATGGTTAACAAAGGCAAACAACGGATCGACATTATGCTGGGCGATGGCAATCCGCTGGTTCTGTCTGCCTTGTCCGATGTCTTCGAGCGCGATCCGCGATTCTCGCTGGTGGCCACGAGCGCCACGGCAGAGGGTTTTCTGGGCATGGTCATGCGCGTGCCGGTCGAGGTTTGCGTCCTTGACTGGAACATCCCGCAGCTGGGCGCGGAAAAACTGATGGAGGTTTTGCGGGCACAGGAAAACGCACCACGCATTGTTGTCTATGGACACGAAGCCGATGCTGCTGTGCCCCGGCAAGCCATGGCATCGGGGGCGGCAGCGTTTGTGTCGCGATCCGCGCCGACCGATGCGATGGTGCAGACCTGTATCGACGTGGCGGCGGGAAAGATGGTCTTTCCCTATCTCGATATCCGTGACCTCAAGACCGACCCGATCGCCACCCTTTCCCGGAAAGAGCGGGCCATTCTTGATGCGCTGGCCGAGGGGTTGACCAACAAGCAGCTTGCCGCGCGCCTGGAGATCTCGACCAACACGGTGAAGTTTCACCTGTCGAACATTTTCGACAAGCTGTCGGTGAGGAACCGCACGCAGGCGATTGCCCATTACTATGCCTCAAAAGCGAAAAGCGGCGCCTGACCCAGCCATACGGTATGCACTGGAGTGCAAAACTTTTTCTTGACAGGAATGGCAATATCTCGAATGCAAATAAGGGTCCAAACGTAATATCCTTTCGAAAGGAACCCGAACATGTCTTTCCACGCCATCGAACAGGCCCCTGCCCGCCTCAATCGCTCGGAACTGGCTGTTCCGGGATCACAGCCGCAAATGTTTGAAAAAGCGGCGCAATCTGATGTCGATGTCATCTTCCTCGACCTAGAAGACGCGGTCGCCCCGGACGAAAAGGAACAGGCGCGCAAAAACATCATCGTCGCGCTGAACGATATCGACTGGGGCAACAAAACCATGTCCATCCGTATCAACGGGCTGGACACGCATTACATGTATCGCGACGTGGTCGACGTGGTCGAACAGGCCGGCGAGCGGCTCGACCTGATCATGATTCCCAAGGTCGGCACCGCGGCGGATGTCTATGCCGTCGACATGATGGTGACCCAGATCGAGGATGCGAAAGGCTACAAGAAGCGCATCGGTTTCGAACATATCATCGAAACCGCGCTGGGTATGCAGAACGTGACTGAAATCGCCGGCGCGTCGAAGCGCAACGAAAGCCTGCATTTCGGCGTCGCGGATTACGCCGCCTCGACCCGTGCCCGCACCACGATCATCGGCGGGGTGAACCCCGATTACGCGGTGCTGACCGACCCTGACGCCAATGGCAGTCGCGACACGCATTGGGGCGACATGTGGCACTACGCGCTGGCACGCATGGTGGTCGCGGCCCGCGCCAACGGGCTACGCCCGATCGATGGCCCGTTCGGCGACTTCCAGGACCCCGACGGCTACCGCGCCGCCGCCAAGCGCGCCGCCGTGCTGGGCTGCGAGGGCAAATGGGCCATCCACCCCAGCCAGGTCGCCCTGGCCAACGAGGTCATGTCGCCCTCCGAGGCCGAAGTCACCAAGGCCGGCCGGATTCTTGAGGCCATGGCCGAGGCAGAAGCGGCGGGCAAAGGCGCGGTGTCGCTGGATGGCCGGTTGATCGACTACGCCTCGATCCGGCAGGCCGAAGTGCTGGTGGAGAAGGCACGCCAGATTGCTGCCGGATAACATCCTTTCCCTGAAGGAAGATGCGGCCCGGGCTTTCCGGGCCGCCGTCAGGCGTGCCGATCCGGCGCTGGCCATGCGCGACAGTCTTGCCCATCACCCCCTGCCCCGGCCGGCCCATGGTCACAAGACCATCCTGCTTGCGCTCGGCAAGGCCGCGCCTGCGATGCTGCGCGCGGTCCTGCCATGGATCAGCGGGCCGCGGGTCATGATCGGTGTCACCCATCGCGATAACAGCGAACAGGTGCCCGGAGCCGAGATGTTTCGCGCCGGTCATCCGGTGCCCGACGGTGTCGGTGCACGCGGGGCCGAACGCATGGCAGAGGTGCTGAAGGGAGCGGCGCAGGGTGATGTGGTGATCGCCCTGATCTCGGGAGGGGGCTCGGCCCTTCTGCCGGCCCCGCCCAAAGGCGTGAGCCTTGAAGACAAGCAGACGCTCAACCGGCTTCTGCTGGAAAGCGGGCTGGACATCGTGGCGATAAACATGGTCCGGCAACAGGTGTCACAGCTGAAAGGCGGCGGGATGGCGCGGCTTGCGGCCCCGGCCCCGGTGACCGCCTATATCCTGTCCGATGTGATCGGAGACGACCTGCGGGCTATCGCCTCCGGGCCGACCGTTTCACCCATCGGCAGCGCCGAAACCGCGCGGCACCTTCTGCAGGACAACGGATTGTTCGAACGCCTGCCGGAGAGCATCCAGCGGCACCTGAGAAAGGCACCGCGCAACCCAAAGCCCGTTGTGGCCGACAATCACCTGATCGGCGGCAACCGCGAAAGCGTGCATGCGGCCGCAGAGGATCTGAAGGGGCGATATGATGTACACGTGGTCGACGCGCCTATGGTCGGCGATGTCAACGCAGCCGCCGGCGAGGTTTTTCATGCCTTGCGGGGCATAGCTCCGGGCGGGCGGCCAAGGGCGGTGCTCTGGGGCGGAGAAACCACGGTCAAGGTGCTTGGCGGCGGGGTTGGCGGGCGCAATCAGGAAATGGCCCTGCGTCTTGCCGCGCTGGCAGATGCCGAACCGTTCGGGATGCCCTGGGCCTTCTTGTCCGGTGGCACAGACGGGCGCGACGGACCCACCGATGCGGCCGGCGCCATCGTGGATCAACAAACCCTTGCCCGCATCCGCGCGCAGGGGCAG
>CAYGNB010000030.1:10611-15315 GCA_964351135.1 uncultured Rhodobacterales bacterium
GAGGTTCATGTGGCCAAAGCGTTCGCGGTAATAGGGTCGCCCGCCCAGAAAGCCCGACATGAACTCGAACTGCGCCTGCCGGGTATGGGACAACCCGTGGCCCCGGAAATGCAGCCGGTGCAGTTCGTGCACATCCGGATCGCTTTCCATAAGGTCGTAGAACTGCTCCACGAGGGCGCGCAATGCGCCCTCACCACCGATTTCGTCCAATGCACATGTCATGGCTCTGGCTGCCTCCTGTGGTGGCCCCGCGCCTTGACCAGGATCAAGAGCGTGGCTTTTCCTTCTTCGGATCATAGGCCGCAAGGTCGGGCCGGATCGTCGCGGGCAGGCGCTTTTGATGGCCGTCGAGCTTCCCGATCTCCAGCTTGGTGCCAGGTTCCGCATGGGTCACATCCACACGGGCCATCGCGATATTCTTGCCCAGAATCGGAGAGCGCATCGACGAGGTGATCTCGCCCACCTGCGCCCGGCCGATATGCACGCAATCGCCATGGCCGACATCGACATTGCTGTCGATGTCCAGCCCGACCAGCTTGCGCACCGGGTGTTCCTTGCGGCGGATCAGCGCCTCGCGTCCGATGAAATCGTCGGTCTTGGATTTGAGCGGGCAGGTAAAGCCGACACCGGCTTCGAACGGGTCGGTTTGGTCCGAGAAATCGTAGCCTGCAAAGATCAGTCCGGCCTCGATCCGTACCATGTCGAGCGCTTCCAGCCCCATGGGACGAATACCGTGATCCTGTCCGGCCTCCCAGACAGCGTCAAACACCTCTCCGGCATGTTTCGGGTGACAGAAAATCTCGTAGCCCAATTCTCCGGTGTACCCCGTCCGGCTGACCACGATGGGCGTGCCGTGTTCGTCGTTCAGCCGCGCGGGCGTGAAGCGGAACCAGGCAAGTTCATCGAAATTGGGGTAATGTGGCGCAGTCCAGATGATCTTGCGCAGCAGGTCGCGGCTTTCGGGGCCCTGCACCGCGATGTTGTGCTGCATGTCGGTTGAGGACCGGATCAACACCTTGAGCCCCAGTTCCTCGGCCTTTTCGCGGATCCATTCGCCGCCATAATCCGATCCGCCGATCCAGCGGAAGTTGTCCTTGCCCAGCCGGAACACGGTACCGTCGTCGATCATGCCGCCATGCGGATAGCACATCGCCGTATAGACCACCCCGCCCACCGGCAGGGTCTTCATGTTGCGGGTAAAGATATACTGGCACAGCGCCTCGGAATCCGGGCCGGTGATCTCGAATTTGCGCAACGGCGACAGGTCGAGTACCACGCATTTCTCGCGGCAGGCATGGTATTCCTCGATCGGGCCGGCGCTGGACATGCAATTGGCCAGCCAGAAGCCATTATATTCGATGAAGTTGTCAGTGTACCGGTCGAACCGGTCATGAAAGCCTGTCTGCTTGGTCATTTTCGCTTCCGCATCGGGCGTCGGCCGGTAAGCCACCGCATGTTGAAAGGATTCCTTGCCGCTGTAGGTGCGTACGTGGATGTCAGTCGGATTCCAGCCATTCGCGGCCGAGGTGTCGTCCGGACAGGCCGAGCTGACACAGACAAGGTCGGTCAACGCCTGCAGCAACACATAATCGCCGGGCCGGGACCATGGCTCATCGGCATAAAGCACGCCGTGATCGTCCAACCCGGTGTTGAAGAAGAAGTTGATCGCCATCCAGCCGGGACGCCCCGGCACCCCGTGCGGCGCGAGCGCACCGTTGAAGTTGTCGGTGCAGTTCACGTGACCGGGATAGCCGATATCGTCATAGTATTTTGCCGCACAGGCCATGGCAAAGGCGTCGTGCCGCCCGCAGGTGTCCTGCACCACGCGCACCAGCGGCGTTTCATCCTGATCGTAGTATTTCGCGTGCAGACCCGGCATCGGATAGATGCAGTGCTGGATCGTGCGCGTGGTGGTCACGTCCAGCGGATGAGCGATTCCCTTGTCGAGCTTGCGCGCATCAAAGCACTGGAAATCCGTGCACTGCCGACCATCCACGTCAAGGATCTGAATGTAATCGCCCGCCTTCACGAAATAGGCTTCGGCGGTCGAGGAATGCACCCGGATATCCGCCAGCGGATCGGCCAGCGGATCGGGCAGTTCAAAACCACGTTGCCGTTTGATCACCGCGCGGCGGACATAGACCGTGAGCGGGGTGGCGGTGTCCTGCGCTTCGAAATCCATGATCCCGCCGGGCGCCGCGATGATCACCACGCCCTCGCCGCTGGCCGTAAAGCTCTCGGTGGTGCGGGCCGGTGTTGTTGTCTCGAACAGGTGAACCGCCTCGGCCCGCGCCAGATCAAGCCCTCGGCTTTCGATGCCCATACGCAGGCTGCGCAGCGATTGGTCCTGCAACGTCAGCAGCGCCTGCAACCCGGTTGCCCCGCCCTGCCCGGCAGAACCGATCAGCCCAGCGTCAAACGTGCCATCGGGGCGCGCGCAGACAATCTCGCAGGGCTGGCCGCCTTCCGTATTCTCGATCTCAAGCTTGTCGCCCTCTTCCAGCCGCAGCAGGATGGCCCCCGCTCCTTCGACGACATAGCGCTCGGTGCCGGGCGGCATGGAAAAGACCTGCGGCTCGAATAACCCACTGGGCTTGGGCGGCCCCGGGACAACGCTTGGATACCTGGAATCAAGCATGGTGTCTCCTCCCAGCATTTGCCTTTACGGAAAAAAATATTAATGATGAGAATATACGCAGCACCGGATCCACGCAAGCGATTCAAACGACAATATCTTTCCAACACTGGAGTTAATCAGCATGAATGCGCTTTTTCTGGGGTTGGTGGCCGCGTTCTGCTGGGGCCTGCACGACATCGCCATTCGCTATCTCAGCCGCACGGTGCCGCTGATGGGCGCGCTTCTGGTGGTGTTGATCACGGCGCTGGTCTTTCAGGCTGCCGTGATCCTCGTTGGCGGTGCCGCATTGCTGCCCAGCGGCGCGGCACTCTGGTACGCCATCGGGGCGGGCACGACCTTTCTCGTGGCGAGCCTGGGCCTTTACTATGCGTTCGAACGGGGGCCGGTCCGTCTGGTCAGCCCGATCATCGGGGCCTTTCCCGTTCTGTCCCTGGTCTACGCCGCCCTTGCCGGATCTCCGATCACTACCGATCAGGTGGCCGCAGTGCTGGTGATTATCTGCGCTGTCGGAATGGTGGCGGTGCTGTCGGATTCCAGCGCCGATGACGTACCCGCCAAAGGCCCGACCATCGCGCTTTCAGTGCTCTCGGCGGTGGGGTGGGCCAGCACCTTCAAGCTGGGACAGATGGCGGCAGAACTGGGTGGCGAATGGCAAAGCACCTTTGCCACCCGCGTCATCGCGTTGGCCGCCCTGTGCGCGCTGTTGCTGATGCTGCGGCCCAATCTGCGGGTCGGGCGCAAGGCGCTGGCGCCACTGATCACGATGGGCGTACTGGACGGCATTGCGCTTCTCGCGGTGATCTCGGCCGGTACATTGGCGCGACCCGAATTCGCCGCCGTCGCGGCGTCGATGTTCGGCCTGTTCACCATCCTTCTGGCCTGGATGCTGCTGAAAGAGCCAATGCGACCAGCGCAATGGGCGGCCTGCGTCGTGGCCTTCGTGGGTATCGGATACCTGTCGATCTAGAGCGTCCGACCTTGAACTCAGGACGCGAAATGCCCCGCCGCGCCGCGCTGCGCGCTAGCGGGACATTCCGGTCACAGGGTGATTCGAGTTAAAGGTCAGACGCTTTGGGCGCGCATGGCGGCGCGGTGCCGACCGGGTTCAGCCGCGCCACCCCGCCGCCTGCTGCCGTTCGTAGGCGCGCATCGCGTTTCGCATCAATATCGCCACTGTTACCGGCCCGACCCCACCGGGTACGGGCGTGATCCAGCCAGCGATTTCCTTCACCGCGTCCGTGTCCACATCGCCGATGATCTGCGTTTCTCCGTCCTGGCCGGCGATCTGGTTGATGCCGATGTCGATGACCGCGGCACCGGGCTTGATCATGTCCGCCCCGATCAGGTGTGGCTTGCCCACTGCCACCACCACCACATCGGCCCGCCGCGAATGCATCGCGACAGAGCGGGTCATATGGTGACACACGGTGACGGTTGCGCCTTCGGCCATCAGCATCATCGCCGCCGGTTTGCCGACGATCTCGGAATGACCGACCATGACGACCTCAAGCCCCTTCATTTCCAGCCCGGTCTCGCGGATCAGCTCGACCGCCGCCGCCGCTGTACAGGGGGCCATCGCCACGTCGTTATAGACGATGTTGCCGATGGAGGCGGGGTTCATGCCCTCCACGTCCTTCAACGGGTGGATTGCCGATTGCAGCGAGCGGATGTTGATATGCTCCGGTACCGGACGTTGAAGAATGACACCCAGAATCTCTGGATCATCATTCATCTTCTGAAGCCGCGCCTTGCACTCCTCCTGGCTGACCTCGCCCCCCCAGAATTCCTGGTCGAAGGGCAATCCCGCCGCCGCCGCCGCGCGGGCCTGGTTGCGGACATAGACCGCCACCTCCGGCACGTCGCCGATGGAAATCGACACCAGCTTGTCGATCCGCCCGGCGGAATTGGTCATGGATCGCACCTCCGCGAGGATACGCTCCTTGACCGGTTTCCCGAGCAAAAGACGAGGGTCTTGCATTACGCGGTCAGGCCTTCGGGTTCTTTCAACCCGTTGGCGCGGCAGCATGCGGTCAGGGTGTTGGCCAGCAGGCAGGCGATGGTCATGG
>CAYGNB010000031.1:0-2415 GCA_964351135.1 uncultured Rhodobacterales bacterium
CCGGACAGGCCGAGGAACAGGTCGGCGCCGTCGATCACGTCATCCAGCGTGCGCAGGTCGGTCTTTTGCGCATAAGCCGCCTTTTGCGGGTTCATGTCGATTTCGCGACCCTCGTGGACGAGCCCGTGAATGTCGCACAGCCAGACGTTTTCGCGCTTTACCCCCAGTTTCAGCAGCATGTTCAGGCAGGCGATGCCGGCTGCGCCGCCGCCGGTCGAGACGATCTTGATCTCGTCGAAGGACTTGCCCGCCACATGCAGCGCGTTTTTCGCGGCAGCTCCCACCACGATAGCGGTGCCATGCTGGTCGTCGTGGAAGACCGGGATATTCATCCGTTCGCGGCAAAGTTTCTCGACGATGAAACAGTCGGGCGCCTTGATGTCCTCGAGGTTGATCGCGCCAAAGGTCGGCCCCAGCGCGCAGACGATATCGGCCAGTTTCTCGGGGTCTTTTTCGTCCACTTCGATATCGAAACAGTCGATGCCCGCGAATTTCTTGAACAGGACCGCCTTGCCTTCCATCACCGGTTTCGAGGCCAGCGCGCCGATATTGCCGAGCCCCAGCACCGCCGTCCCGTTCGACACGACTGCCACCAGATTGGCCCGCGCCGTATAGCGCGCGGCATTGGCGGCGTCGTCCTTGATCTCGAGGCAGGCCTCGGCCACGCCGGGCGAATAGGCGCGGGCCAGATCGCGGCCATTGGCCATTGGTTTGGTTGCGCGGATTTCCAGTTTTCCGGGCCTTGGATGTTCGTGGTAATACAGCGCGGCCTGACGCAGGGACTGGTTGTCGGACATGGCTCGTGTTCCTCCTCGGGAATTTGGTTCAGCATTAAACCATTCTGCAGCGGGGTGGAACGGGGCATTCGTATCTGCCTTGCCGTGGCCACCCTGCTTGCATCTTGGACGCGCCGAAGCCACTGTCCGGGAACGGCCGGAAAGCCGATACGTCTTTGAACCGCGCAGGCCGCCAGACAGCGGCCGTAACGCGAAGCGCCCTGTTCGAAACGGAGGTGAAACGATGATCCTGCGAGAAACTGCACTGGCCGTGCGCGAAAACGCTCATGCGCCCTATTCCGGGTTCAAGGTCGGGGCGGCGATCCGCGCGACCTCGGGCGAGGTCTATGCCGGGTGCAATGTCGAAAATGCCGCCTATCCCGAAGGCACATGTGCCGAGGCCGGGGCAATCGCGGCGATGGTCGCGGCGGGCGATCGCGAGATCGCCGAGGTCTATGTGGTGGCCGACAGCCACGAACCCGTGCCCTGTTGCGGCGGATGCCGCCAGAAACTGGCGGAATTCGGCGGTGCGGCGGTGCCGGTGACGCTGGCCACCGTGGCGGGGGCCGAACAGGTCACCAGTATCGCCGCGCTGTTGCCGGGCGCCTTTGTCAGGGACCACATGGGAGAGTAGCGCCATGGATGCGCGCGCGATCATCGCGAAACTGCGCCGCAAGGATGTACCGGCCGAGGATGAACTGCGCTGGTTCGCGCAGGGGCTGGCGGACGGCACCGTCAGCGATGCGCAGGCCGGAGCTTTTGCAATGGCGGTCTGCATGGGCGGCCTGGGGGATGCGGGTCGTGCGGCGCTGACCCTGGCGATGCGCGACAGCGGTGAGGTGTTGCACTGGGATCTGGACGGGCCGGTGATCGACAAGCATTCGACTGGCGGCGTGGGCGATTGCGTGTCGCTGATTCTGGCTCCGGCCCTGGCGGAATGCGGCGGTTTCGTGCCGATGATCTCGGGGCGGGGCCTGGGCCATACCGGCGGCACGCTGGACAAGCTGGAGGCGATTCCCGGCCTCTCCACGGCGGTGCCGGGCGACCGGTTGCGCAAACTCGTGACCGATGTGGGCTGTGCCATCGTCGGTGCAACGGCCACCATCGCGCCCGCCGACAAACGGCTCTATGCGATCCGGGACGTGACCGCGACGGTCGAGAGCCTCGATCTGATCACCGCCTCGATCCTGTCCAAGAAGCTGGCCGCGTCACCGGACGCGCTGGTGCTGGACGTGAAAGCGGGCAGCGGTGCCTTCATGAAAACCGGGGACGAGGCGCGTGCGTTGGCGCAGGCGCTGGTGGGCACCGCCAATGCGGCCGGTTGCCGGACCTCGGCGGTCGTTACCGACATGAACCAGCCGCTGGCCGCGTCGCTGGGCAACGCGCTCGAGGTTGCCGAGGTGATGCGCGCGCTGAACGGCGACGGTGACAGGCCGCTGGTGCGGATATCCGCCGCGTTGGGCGGGGTGCTGCTGGCGGATGCCGGTCTGGCCGCCGATGCACAGACTGGCGAGGCGCAGATCGCCGAAGTGATCGGTGACGGGCGGGCGGCCGATCGGTTCGGGCGCATGGTTGCGGCGCAGGGCGGGCCGCTGGCCTTTGTCGACAACTGGGACCGGTTCCTGCCCGAAGCCACGGT
>CAYGNB010000031.1:2515-15244 GCA_964351135.1 uncultured Rhodobacterales bacterium
CGCTGGCCTTTGTCGACAACTGGGACCGGTTCCTGCCCGAAGCCACGGTGATCCGGGAAGTGCCCGCGCGCCGGTCTGGGTTCGTCACTGCCATTGACGGTGAGGCGCTGGGTCTGGCCGTCGTGCGTCTTGGCGGCGGGCGGCAGGTGGAAAGCGATACGGTCGATCCGGCGGTGGGGCTGTCGGGGATCGCGCGACTGGGCACGCGGATCGACAAGGGGCAGCCGCTGGCGGTGATCCATGCCGCCCGCGAAGATGCCGCCGATGCGGCCGCGGTGGACGTGATCCGCGCGATCACGCTGGCCGACGCGCCGCAGCCGGTGCCGGATCTGATCCGCGAAAGGATAAACGCATGACGCGTGCATTTCTGGTGGTGATGGATTCTGTGGGCATCGGCGGGGCGCCCGATGCGGGTGAATTCTTCAACAACGGGGTTCCCGATACCGGCGCCAACACGCTGGCGCATATCGCGCAGGCCTGTGCCGATGGCCGGGCCCAGGAGGGGCGCAGCGGGCCATTGGCCCTGCCCAACATGGCGCGGCTGGGGCTGGGCGCTGCGGTGCGGCTGGCCTCGGGCGACGCCGCGCCGGGGCTCGAGGCCGACCCGGACGGGTTCTGGGCTGCCGCCACCGAAAGCTCACCGGGCAAGGATACGCCGTCGGGCCATTGGGAACTGGCCGGGCTGCCCGTGCCCTGGGACTGGCACTACTTTCCCGACACCGAAAACAGCTTTCCCGCGGATCTCGTGCGGTTCGTGGCCGATGCCGCGGGAACGGACGGCATATTGGGCAACTGCCATGCGCCGGGCACCGCGATTATCGAACGGCTGGGGGCCGAGCATATGCGCAGCGGCTGGCCGATCTGCTATACCTCGGCCGACAGCGTGTTCCAGATCGCCGCGCATGAGGGCGCGTTCGGATTGGACCGGCTGCTGACGCTTTGTGCCGACATTGCCCCGCGCCTGCATGAGATGCGGGTGGGCCGGGTGATCGCGCGTCCGTTTGTCGGCGATCCGAAAACCGGGTTCATCCGCACGCCCAACCGCCGCGATTTCGCGATCATGCCGCCCGCGCCGGTGCTGACCAACTGGGTGCAGGATGCGGGCCGCGCGGTGCACGGCATCGGCAAGATCGGCGATATCTTTTCGATGCAGGGCATCGATACGTCGGTGAAAGGTCCGGATGCGGACCTGATGGAACATCTGTTCGAGCGGGTGGAAAACGCCGCCGACGGGTCGCTGACCTTTGCCAATTTCGTCGAATTCGACAGCCTCTATGGGCATCGCCGCGACATATCGGGCTATGCCCGCGCGCTGGAGTGGTTCGATGGCGAACTGGGCCGGCTGCTGCCGCGTCTGCGCGACGGTGATCTGCTGCTGCTGACCGCCGATCATGGCAACGACCCGTCCTGGACCGGCACCGACCACACCCGCGAACGGGTGCCGGTACTGATCGCCGGGCAGGGGGCCGGGTCGGCCGGGCTGGTGGGTTTCGCCGATGTGGCAGCCTCGGTTGCCAGCCATCTGGGCGTGCCGTCGCAGGGGCCGGGGCGCAGCTTTCTGTAGCATCCGGTGCTCCGTTGGCTTGCCCTCGTGCCTGCACTGACACAATAAGGGGCAGATCCAACCCTGGGGAGTTCCGCCATGTCCGAGCCTTTGACCGTCGTCGATCATCCGCTGGTGCAGCACAAGCTGTCGATCATGCGGGACAAGGGAACCTCCACGGCGAGCTTCCGGCAGCTATTGCACGAGATCACGCAACTGCTGGCCTACGAAATCACCCGCGAACTGCCGATGACCACGCGCACGATCGAAACCCCGATGGAGCCGATGGACGCGCCGGTGCTGGCGGGCAAGAAGCTGGCGCTGGTGTCGATCCTGCGCGCGGGCAACGGAATGCTCGACGGGGTGCTTGACCTGATCCCCTCGGCGCGGGTGGGGTTTGTCGGGCTTTACCGGGAC
This sequence comes from uncultured Rhodobacterales bacterium, assembly GCA_964351135.1. Taxonomy (GTDB): domain Bacteria; phylum Pseudomonadota; class Alphaproteobacteria; order Rhodobacterales; family Rhodobacteraceae; genus Pukyongiella. The sequence goes on from CAYGNB010000031.1 coordinate 4,476, forward strand.
GAAGAGACGCTGCAGCCGGTCCAGTACTATTTCAAGGTGCCGGAATCGCTCGAGGATCGGCTGGTGATCGCGGTTGATCCGATGCTGGCGACGGGGAATTCCTCGGCGGCGGCGGTCGATCTGCTGAAACAGGCGGGCGCCACCAACATCCGGTTCCTGTGCCTGCTGGCCGCGCCCGAAGGTATCGCGCGGATGCAGGAGGCCCACCCGGACGTGCCGATCGTGACGGCGGCGGTGGATCGCGGACTGAACGATCACGGCTATATCATGCCGGGGTTGGGGGATGCGGGCGACCGCATGTTCGGGACCCGCTGACAGCAGATACCGGTGTTTACCACGAGCGCGATTTAGCCGCGCGCAATTGCGCCGGTTCGGGTAGGAAACCGGCGGGCTTGGCGTTTGGCGGAAATGCCGGTAGTTTGCCGCTGCCGCCGGATCGGGCAATCCCGTGGCGGGTTCCAGTATCGAAGTAACATGAGTGAGAATGGGTATGAAACGCAGAACCTTCCTGACATTGACGGGTATGACATCGTTGCTGGCCGCCTGCGGGCAGTGGAAAGTTGGCTATGACAATGCGCCCGATGTGGCGCAGGCCGCGGGCTGGCGGGTGACATCGGTGAATGTCACGGTTCCCGAAAGCCTGAGCGTGTCCGAGGAGTACGTCTTTGCGCCCAAGGCCGATATCGTCTGGCATGGCGAACCCGCTGGTGACCGGCGTGCACAGGTGGCGCAGATTGTCGAAACAGGTGCGCGGCGCGGGGCGGCGGGCCTGAAGGGCGCCCGGCCGGTGCGGCTCGATATCACCATGCTGCGGTTCCATGCCCTCAGCAAGAAAGCGCGCGAAAAGCTGTCCAGCTCGGGTGTGCATTCGATCGACATGACGGTTCGCGTGATCGACGTTGCGACCGGTCAGGTGCTGGCCGAAGAGCCACGGCTCGAGGCTGACCTGCCTGCTCTGTCCGGCAAACAGGCCATCGAGGCCGAACGGCAGGGCCAGACCCAGAAGGTGCGGATCACCAACCATATTGCGGTGGTGATCGCCAGTTGGCTGGGCACGGGGCCGGATGCGCGTGGCAGTTTCTCGCGGATCGGCGCCTGATCGGGACATTGCAGATCTGCGCCGGGGTTCAGTCGGTGCAGATCCCCTGCAGACGGACCCAGTCGGCGTCGGTCAGCACCGGCGCCAGATCCGCCTCGTCCGCCGTGGCCTCGCTGACCTGCAATCCAACAGCCAGCGCATAGGGCGCAAAGGGGATGTCATTGCGCGCCAATGCCGCGTGTAATGTTTCGTCCGGGACAGGCTCGCGCGGTGCGATCAGAACGTGTTCCGCGTGGCGGTCCAGCGCGTTGCGGGCCAGCTGGCCGGTCGTTAGCAGCCGGAACGACGCCGCGATACCGCCCGTTTCCAGCACCTGCTCAAGAGGGTCATGCGCCTCTCCGCGCAGCTTTGCCGCCTCTATGAACCCCGCCGCCACCGCCGGGTCCTGCCAATTCTCGAACAGCGACCGGCTCATCACGATGATGCCGCCGGGCAGTTCCAGCGCATCGTCCAGGCCCGAGGGCAGCACCACCAGCCGTGCCACCTCCATCCGCCGCGCCAGCCGGGCCAGCGCGGGCGCGGAATAGGTGCTGGTGCAGGGGCGCCCGGCGACCCGGGTGATCCGGTCCAGCAGCGCCTCGCCGACATCCAGCCGGTAACTGGCCGGCACCATCGCGGTCGTGTGCTGTCGCAGGGCACCGGGTAACCACAGGGCAAGGCCCGCGATCACGGTGACCAGAACCAGTAGCACGATCACCACCCGCAGCCGCCCCGGTTGCGGGCGGGCGCGTTCGATGGCGCGGCGCAGCCGTTCGATGGCTTCGATCATTTCCGACTGATCCGCGTTCAGTTCCAGCGTTTCGTCCGGATCGCCCGAGGGGCAGTAGATCGCCGGCATTTCGCCGGGATTGAGCCGGTCGATCGCGGCCAGCGACCAGTGGGTGAGCGGCCTGTCGTTGAAATCGGTAAAGGTCAGCGTGGCCTCGCCGACCGACACGATCACCTCGCGGCGCTGGTCGCCCGGCGCGGGCCGCCACAGTCCGGCCGCTTCGAGCCGCTGGTATTTGCTGAACGCCGTCATTGCGCGGAGACTGCCGGGCCTCGTTGATTTTGCCCGACCCTAGCACGCAGGATCGGGGCGGCAAACATCTTAGGGCGCTGACGGATCAGGCGTCGCCAGCGCGCTGGCGCAGTTCGAATTTCTGGATTTTGCCGGTCGAGGTCTTGGGCAGGTCTCCGAACACCACCCGTTTGGGGGTTTTGAACCCGGCCAGGGTCTTGCGGGTAAAGGCGATCAGGTCGGCTTCGTTTGCGGTGGCGTCGGGTTTCAGTTCGACAAAGGCACAGGGCACCTCGCCCCATTTCTCGTCCGGTTTGGCCACCACTGCGGCCAGCAGCACATCGGGGTGATTCATCAGAACGCCCTCGACCTCGACCGAACTGATATTCTCGCCGCCCGAGATGATCACGTCCTTGGCCCGGTCGCGGATCTGCATGTAGCCGTCGGCGTGTTGCACCGCGATGTCGCCGGAATGGAAATAACCGCCTGCAAACGCCTCTTCGGTGGCCTGCGGGTTCTTGTAATAGCCTTTCATAACGCCGTTGCCGCGCATGACAATTTCGCCTTCGGCGCGGCCGTCCATCGGCACCTGCGCCATTGACGAATCCACCACGGTGATATGCTCCATGAACGGCATCGCCACCCCCTGGCGCGCCTTGATCGCGGCGCGGGCGTCGCCCTGTAGGTGGTCCAGATGCGGCCCCCAGGTGCATTCGGTGGCAGGACCGTAAACCTCGGTCAGCCCGTAGACCTGGGTCACATGGAACCCCATCGGTTCGATCCGCGCCAGCGTCGCGGGGGCCGGCGGCGCGCCGGCGGTGAACACCTCGACCGTGTGGTCGAAGCTGCGCCGTTCCGTTTCGGGCGCGTTGACCAGCATGTTCAGCACGATCGGCGCGCCGCCGAAATGGGTCGCGCCCTCGTCGGCGATGGCGTTGAAGATTGCCGGGGCGGTGATGTCGCGGCAGCAGATCAGCGTGCCGCCGACCATCGGCATCATCCAAGTGTGGCACCAGCCATTGCAGTGGAACAACGGCACGATGGTCAGATAGCGCGGGCGCAGCACCATGCCCCAGCTGATCACCTGGCCCATCGCGTTCAGATAGGCACCGCGGTGATGATAGACGACGCCCTTGGGCCGGCCGGTCGTGCCCGAGGTATAGTTCAGCGCAAGGCTTTCCCATTCGTCCTCGGGCAGGATCCATTCGAAATCGTGATGGGCGTTGCCCAGCATCTGTTCATAGGTGGTGTGCCGTCCGCTGGCGGGATGGCCGGCCTGATCGTCGGGTACCTCGATCAGCAGCGGCGGTTCGCCCTCCATCGCGGCGCAGGCCTGTTCCGCGAGCTCGATGAACTGGCTGTCCACCAGCGCCACCCTGGCGCCGCCATGGTCGAAGATATAGGCAACGGTGCCCACGTCGAGCCGGGTGTTGATCGCGTTCAGGACGGCGCCGCAGGCAGGAACGCCGAAATGAGCTTCGGCATGGGCGGGAAGGTTGGGCAGGATCGTCGCGACCACGTCGCCCGGCTTCACGCCCATGGACGCCAGTGCCGAGGCCAGCCGCGTGCAGCGGTCGTAATACTCGGCATAGGTCTTGCGATGGCTGCCATAGACAACGGCCATTTCGCTGGCGAACACATGAGCCGCGCGCCGCAGACCCGAAAGCGGCGTGAGCGGCACATAGTTAGCCGGCGTCTTGTCCAGCCCGGTTTCCTCCGCCATCCATCCCATAGGTTTGTCCCCTTTTTCCAACGCGATGTCGTTTCCGGCTCAGATATTGCGCCGAACGCACGGCAATGAAAAGCGATGACGACACAGCCCGATACGAACCCCGCGCGAGCAGCCGCGATGATGGTGCTCGCCATGGCGATTATCGGCGCCATCGACAACGTCATTGCGCCGATGTCGGCGCATATCGGGCTGTGGCAGTTCCATTTCATCCGGTCGCTCATTGCGCTGCCGCTGGTTGCGCTGATGGCACTGGCCGGGCTGGGGGCGCTACGGCCCCGGCGCTGGGGCGTCGTGACCTTGCGCAGCGTGCTCGTATCCACGGCGATGATGTTCTATTTCGGGGCGCTGGCCTTCATGCCGATTGCGCAGGCGCTGGCGGGGCTGTTCACGTCGCCGATTTTCGTGTTGCTGATCACGGCAACCCTGCTGCGCGGGCGGATCGGACCTTGGCGGGTGCTGGCGGTGGCGGCGGGGTTCACCGGCACGGTGCTGGTGCTGCAACCGGACCCGCGCGCCTTTGACGTCACCACTCTGGTACCGGTCGCCGGCGGCTTTTTCTATGCGCTGGGCGCAATCGTCACCCGCCGTTATTGCGCTGGCGAAGGCGCTCCGGCATTGCTGGCGGGCAACCTGTTCGCATTGGGTCTGGCGGGAGCGGTCGGGGTGCTGGTGCTGGCGATGTTGCCGCAATCCGGCGCGCAGGATTTCGTCTCGCGCGGCTGGGTCTGGCCGATCGGCCCGGCGGTGCCGTACATCCTGTTGCAGGCGGTAGGCTCGGTGATTGCGGTGTTCTTTATCATCCGCGCCTACCAGACCGGCGAACCGTCGCGGGTCGCCGTGTTCGAATATGCGGTGATGATCTTTGGGCCGTTATTCGCCTGGCTGCTGCTGGGCCAGCCGCTGGGGCTGTGGCAGGCCGTCGGCGTCCTGCTGATCGCGATTGCGGGCGCGATCATTGCGATCCGGTCGGAATGAGGTAGCTTGCGCCCATGATCCTGAGTACCGGGCGGCGATACGTCTTCATCCATATCCCGAAAACCGGCGGCACCGCGTTGGCGCTGGCGCTGGAGGCGCGGGCGATGAAGGATGACATCATGCTGGGCGATACGCCCAAGGCACGGCGCCGCCGCAACCGGGTGAAAGGTATGAAAACGCGGGGGCGGCTGTGGAAACACTCGACCCTGGCGGATATCGACGGGCTGGTCCCCGGCGCGGTTCTGGACGGGCTGTTCGCCTTTACGCTGGTGCGCAACCCATGGGACCGGATGGTCAGCTATTACCACTGGTTGCGCGCACAGGATTTCGGCCACACGGCGGTGAAGCTGTCGAAAGAGCTGGATTTCGCGGATTTCGTCGCGCACCCGCTGAACCGGCGCAGCTTTGCGCGGTCGCCGGCGTCCTGGTATATGCGCCGCGCCGACGGGCGCGAACAATGTTCCGCCTATATCCGGATCGAGCATTTCGAACAGGACGCCGCGCCGCTGGCCGAGCATCTGGGGTTCCCGTTGCAGCTACCGCGTGCCAACCGGTCGGACCGTGGGCAGGATTACAGGGACTATTTCAGCGACGAAACCGCCGCGATGATTGCAGAAACCTTTGCCGAGGATATCGCCCGGTTCGGCTATGCGTTCTGAGCGTCAAAACCGTGCCGGGCGTAGAACCGTCTGAGCGCCGCAGCGGTCGGCTTGCGCCCTGTAAACACCTCGACATAGGCGGGCATCCGTGAAAACCGTTCGTTCCGGTCTTCCTTGACCTGCATCGAGATGTACCCGATCTGCGTGTAGATCATGGTGAGGGCGCGGATTTCTGCCTCGGTCGCATCGTAACCGAACCGCAGGAACATGGACTGCATCGCCGCCTTGCGGAGATCGTCGGCCCGGTCCAGCCGCCGTTGCAGCGCCGGGTCGTTGCGGGCCCAGTTGCGAATCGCGAGGTCGAGCCGCGAGTCGAACAGCGCATCGTCCAGCCAGCAATCGAACAGGTTGAACACCGCCTCGCAGATGCTTTCGGCATAGGCGTTGCAGCGCGCGACGAGGTTGCCGGTGTTCTTGTCCTCCCAGCGGCCGATCATTGCTTCGAGCAGCGCGTCGCGATCCTTGAAATGCCAATAGAATCCGGTGCGTGTCAGCCCCAGTTTCTTTGCCAGCGGCATGATTTTCACCGCCTCGACACCAGAGTCGGTCAGCACCTCGTGGGCGGCATTCAGCCAATCCTCTTCCGAGGCGCGGGGGCGGCGGGTGGTTTCGTCCTTCATGGCGCAAGGATGAAAAAACTTGACATAAGTGTCAACTGTCAGAACATGTCTGTCAGTCTGGAGGGGTGGGCGATGGCAGCAAGCGAAGTAGCACCGGCAATACGCAAATCGCGGCGGCGCGGGAGAGGGGAGAGCCGCAGCGGCGCGCCCGGGCAGAACCCGCATCTCGAGGTGCCGTTCATCACCCGGCGCATCCCGCCCTACGAAATCCTGGATGACGACAGTCTGGCGCGGATCGAAGCGGCGGCAGACCGGATTCTGGCCGAGATCGGGATCGAGTTTCGGGACGATCCCGAAACGGTGGATCTGTTCCGGGGGGCGGGCGGAAAGGCGCGCGAGATCGGCCGCGACCGCTGGAACATCCGGTTCGAACCGGGGCTGATCCGCGAACTGCTGAAAACCGCCCCCGCCCGGTTCATGCAGCACGCGCGCAACCCGGCCAAATCCGTCGAGATCGGGGGTGACGCGACCGTTCTTGCCCCGTCCTACGGGTCGCCCTTTGTCATGGATCTCGACCAGGGGCGGCGATACGGCACCATCGCCGATTTCGAGAACTTCGTGAAACTGGCGCAGTCGAGCCCGTGGCTGCACCATTCCGGCGGTACCATCTGCGAACCCACAGATATTGCCGTGAACAAGCGGCATCTGGATATGGTTTACGCTCATATCCGCTATTCCGACCGGCCGTTCCTGGGCTCGATCACCGCCCCCGAACGGGCCGAGGACAGCATCGAGATGTGCCGCATCCTGTTCGGGGCGGATTTCGTCGACCGCAACTGCGTCATCATGGGCAATTTCAACACCACCTCGCCGCTGGTGCTGGACGGGATCACAACGCGCGGTATCCGCGCCTATGCCGGGGCGGGGCAGGGGTCGATCCACCTGCCGTTCCTGTTGGGCGGGGCGGTGGCGCCGCTGACCACGGCGGGCGCGGCGGCGCAGAACCTGGCGGAAAGCATGACCTCCTGCGCGCTGACACAGCTGGTGCGGCCCGGCGCGCCGGCGATACTGGCCAGCTTTCTCAGCTCGATGTCGCTGCGATCGGGGTCACCTACCTTCGGCACACCGGAACCGGCGCTGGGGTCGCTGGTGATGGGGCAACTGGCGCGGCGGCTGAACATGCCGCTGCGCTGTGCGGGGAACTTCAGTACCTCCAAGCTGCCGGACGCGCAGGCGATGCAGCAATCGATGATGTCGATGATGTCGGCGGTGCAGTCCGGGGCGAACTACATTCTGCATTCGGCGGGGTTCCTTGATGGGCTGCTGTCCATGTCCTACGAGAAATTCATGCTGGATGCCGATCTTTGCGGGGCGCTGCATGCTTATTTCGCCGGGGTGCAGGTGACCGAGGATACGTTGGGAGTCGAGGCGCTGGCCGAAAAGGGGCCCGGCGAACATCTGTTTTCGTCGGCTCATACACTGCGCCATTACCAGACCGCCTATTGGGACAGTGCGCTGGACGACAATCAGCCATGGGAAACCTGGGACGAACAGGGGGGCATCGACGCCGCAACCCGCGCCAACGCGCGGTGGAAGGCGGTGCTGGCTGCCTATGAACCCCCGCCGATCGACATGGCGGTGGATGAGGCATTGCAGGATTTCATCGCAAGCAGAAAGGCGTCGATGCCCGACGCCTGGTACTGAGGAACCGAACGAGGACCGTGCATGTCGAAGGATCCGCTGCTCCAGCCATATCAGCTCAAGCATCTGACCTTGCGCAACCGTATCATGACGACGGCGCATGAACCGGCCTATCCCGAGGACGGGATGCCCAAGGACCGCTATCGCGCCTATCACGAGGAACGCGCCAGGGCGGGCGTGGCGCTCGCCATGACTGCCGGTTCGGCGGTGGTGTCGCGCGATAGCCCGGCCGCGTTCAACAACATCCTCGCCTATCGCGACGAGGTGGTGCCATGGATCCGGCGGCTCACCGACGCACTGCACGACCACGGCTGCGCAGCGATGATTCAGCTGACGCATCTGGGACGGCGCACCGGCTGGGACCGGGGCGACTGGCTGCCGTCGCTGTCACCGGGGCCGCATCGCGAACCGGCGCACCGGGCCTTTCCCAAGCTCATCGAGGACTGGGACATCGACCGGGTGATCGCCGATTACGCCGATGCCGCCGAACGGATGCAGCAGGGCGGTATGGACGGCATCGAAATCGAAGCCTATGGCCACCTGATCGATCAGTTCTTTTCCCCGCTCACCAACCGGCTGACTGGTGCGTTCGGTGCTGACACGATGGACACCCGGCTGCATTTCCTGTTCCGCGTGTTGGATGCGATCCGGGCGCAGGTAGGGCCGGACTTCATCATCGGCGTGCGCTATACCGCCGATGAGGCCGAAGCCGGCGGTGTGTCCGCCCCCGAGGGCATCGAGATCGGCAAGCGGCTGGCCGCCTGTGGGCAGGTCGATTTTCTCAACGTGATCCGGGGCCGGGTGCATACCGATGCCGCGCTGACCGACGTGATCCCGGTGCAGGGGATGACCTCGGCTCCGCATCTGGATTTCGCGGGTTCGATCCGCGAGGCCACCGGCATGCCGACCTTTCACGCCGCGCGGATCGCCGATGTGGCCACGGCGCGGCACGCTGTGTCGTCAGGTCTGCTGGACATGGTCGGCATGACGCGCGCGCACATGACCGACCCGCATATCGTGCGCAAGATCATGGAAGGGCGCGAAGACGAGATCCGCCCCTGCGTCGGTGCGAATTATTGTCTCGACCGCATCTATCAGGGCGGCGAGGCGCTGTGTCTGCACAATGCCGCCACCGGGCGCGAACTAACCATGCCGCATGACATCGCACCCGCACCTGTGCGCAAGCGCGTCGTCGTGGTCGGTGCCGGGCCCGGCGGGCTGGAGGCGGCCCGTGTCGCCGCCGAACGTGGCCATGAGGTGACGGTCTTCGAGGCCGCCGCCGACCCAGGCGGACAGGTGCGGCTGACCGCGCAATCGCCGCGCCGGCGCGAGATGATCGGGATCATCGACTGGCGCATGGCCCAATGTGCCGCGCACGGTGTGGAATTCCGGTTCAACAGTTGGGCCGAGGCGTCGGACGTGACAGCGTTGAAACCGGACGTGGTGATTGTCGCCACCGGCGGCATGCCCAATACCGAACTGTTCGAAGCCGGCCGGGAACAGGCCGATGTGGTGACCGCCTGGGATATCATCTCGGGCGATGTGAAACCCGCAGACAACATCCTGATCTATGACGAAAGCGGGGACAATCCTGCGCTTCAGGCCGCCGAAACCGCCGCTGCCGCCGGGGCGAAGGTCGAGGTGATGACGCCCGACCGTGTCTTTGCGCCCGATATCATGGGTATGAACCTGGTGCCCTACATGCGCGCGCTGCAGGACAAGGATGTGACCTTTACCGTCACGCGCCGGCTGCTCGATGTCCGCCGCGACGGCAACGCGCTGACCGCGACCATCGGCACCGACTACAGCGATCACCGCTATGAGGCGCGATACGATCAGGTGGTGGTGAACTATGGCACGGTGCCGCTGGCCGATCTGTATTTCGATCTGAAGCCGCTCAGCCGGAACGGCGGCGCGGTGGACCACGACGCGCTGATCGAGGGTCGTCCGCAGGACGTGACACGCAACCCCGACGGAACCTTCCACCTGTTTCGCATCGGTGACGCGGTATCGTCGCGAAACACCCACGCGGCCATCTATGACGCGCTGCGTCTGGTCAAGGATATCTGAACCGACGGCGGCGATCCGGTTACGGGCAAGTGTTGTCCCAATAGGGCTGGACCCGATGTGCATTGATGGCGCTCAGCGTAGCCTATAGGGGATAGCGGGAGACCACCCCAACAGGAGATCCGGATGGCGTTGTCAGACACTTTGCTCGCGAGGTTGATCGAAACCGTCAAGGAGAACGATCTCGGCGGACGTTTCCTGATGTTGGGGCGACAGCGTTGGAAGGGATCCCGAAAGGGGCGTTCTGCGCAGCTTCTTGCGGATACGATGGAAAAATACCTTCCGGGACTGACAGAGGGCGACCTCAACCCGCCGGGCACCGAGTTCACAGAGCCGTTTTTCGAACGTCTGGGGTTCGACTCCGTCGATTCACTCGACCTGTCCGATTTCGAGGGGGCGACGGTTATTCAGGACTTGTCGGGGCCGCTCGATCCGGCGCTCGAAGGTGCATTCGACGTGATCTATGACGGTGGCACATGCGAGCATGTTTTCGACCTCCCGCAGGCCTACCGAAATGTCGATGCCATGCTTAAGCCGGGCGGCGTCCTGATCGGTCATTCTCCGTGCAACAACTGGATCAATCATTCCTTTTACCAGATCTGCCCGGAAATGGTGTACGGGTTCTGGCAGACGACGATGGGGTATGAGTTGCTGCATCTGACGTTGCAGCCCCTGCTGCCGCAATTCGCCAACCGGGTGGTTGAAACGACGGATCCGAACCAGACCGGAAACAGGCCAAAGCTCAAGGCGCGGCTGCCCAACAACTCGCCCATCATCCTGAACTATGCCGTTCGCAAACCGACCGTGGCACAACCGGCGCAGGCCGGGGTTCATCAGGAGAAATACAAGAAGATGTGGGCAAGGTAGCAACGGTCCCGGGTGAGGTATGCCGGGGGCGGTTACCCCCAACGGTTCGCCCCGAACGTGTCGGATGACGGAAGGTGCCGCCTTGGCTATACTCGGCCAATCAGGCACA
>CAYGNB010000032.1:0-15168 GCA_964351135.1 uncultured Rhodobacterales bacterium
CGCCTTCGTTGTGGCGATGAGCTTGGTGCGCCCGTTTTGTGGCCGTGAAGGTGGCAAGAAATAGGGGTGATTACTCCACCACTTTGCCCCGGCTTGCCGCCGCCACCGGTATTCGCCGGTGAGCAGGATGTGGGCCCACCCGAGCGGTGAGATATGCGCGAGCAGAGCGGGATCGCAATTCAACCCGGCCCGCTGTCGTGCGGCGACGGCCTGACCGAGGTGCTTGGTGTTCCAGTAGATGATGATGGCGGCGAGCAGGTTGAGACCGGCCATGCGGTAGTGCTGACCCTCGGCGGTACGGTCGCGGATTTCACCTTGCCGCCCGATGCGCAGGGCGTTTTTCAGGGCGTGATGGGCCTCACCCTTGTTCAGGCCAATCTGGGCCCGCCGCTGCATGTCGGCGTCGAGGAGCCATTCGATGATGAAGAGGGTTCGCTCGACGCGGCCGATTTCACGGAGCGCGACGGCCAGCTCGTGCTGGCGCGGATAGGCGGCAAACTTCTTGAGCAGTTGACTGGGCGGCATGACGCCTGTCACCATGGTGGCGGCAGACCGCGGCACGCCGGGCCGGTTCTGGACCACAAGTCTCTCGCGGATCTTGCCTCCGATCAGACTGCGCAATTCGTTGGCCCGACTTGAACAGTCATTTTTCAAGAAATTATATTCATCAATAGGTTACAGTCCCCGCGTGCGTTGTTAGCACCACACGGGGAAGGGTGTTGGGTTTGATAGATCAGGCTGTGGGCTCTTCCGAACCGTCGGCGTCGCCCTCCCGCCCAACGTCGCCGAAGAGCCCACATCCTGCACCATCCCGGCTTGACTCCACCCAACCTGTTCTGCGCTATAATTGGTATGGAAATGCGCCGTTGTCTGAGGCGGGATCGCAGTTGGACGTCGGGGCTGGCGGCACTGGGAGAGATGGCCATGTCAAAGACCATTCAGCCGTTTGAGGGGATCCGAGTTCTGGATCTGACCCATGTCCTTGCCGGGCCATTCGCCACCTATCAGTTGGCGGTGCTTGGTGCGGATGTCATCAAGGTCGAGAACCCGATTGATCCTGACATGGCCCGCGAATGGGGGCCCGAGCAAGACTTGAACAGTCGTGGTATGGGAACCGCCTTTCTGACCCAGGGGGGCAACAAGCGCGCTATCGCACTGGACCTTCACACCGACAAGGGCCGCGCGGTTCTGCTTGAGTTGGTGGCGGGCGCGGATGTGCTGGTCGAGAACTACCGCCCCGGTGCGCTGGCGGCATTGGGCCTGACCGAGGCTGTCCTTGCGGAGGTGAATCCGCGGCTGATCCATGTTTCGTTGTCGGCGTTCGGGCAGGAAGGCCCACGCGGCGAAATGACTGCCTACGACTACGTCATACAGGCCAGTTCGGGGCTGATGGCGATGACCGGCACGCCAGAGGTGAACCCCATCAAGTTCGGTCCCGCTGCCGTAGATTACGCCACCGGGACCACCGGCGCCTTTGCGATTTCTGCGGCGCTCTTGCAGCGCGAACGCACTGGTCTGGGGCAGCGTGTGGACCTTGCCATGATGGATGTGGCGATGATCCTGATGAGCCTTGACGTCACGGCCTTGACACGTTCCGGCGTTGCTCCGGAGCCCACCGGGAACCTGACGGTCCAGGCTACCTGCAACGCTTATCAGACGAACGATGGCCTGGTGATGCTAGGGGCCAGCAACATGAAGCAATACCGGCGCTTGTGGCGCGCACTGAACCGGCCCGACATGATCCAGCCGAACTATGCCGCGCGCCAGGCGGTGTTCGAGGATGAGGTCGAGACGCTGACGCAAATCATGCAGACGCGCAGTGCTCAGGAGTGGGAGGATTTCTTGCAATCGCGCCACGTTCCCGCTGCGCGCGTACGCGCCATGCCGGAGGCCTTTGATGATCCTCAGTTTCGGACACGCAGCGTGTTTGCCCTGATGGACGACCCGGCCATCGGCGCCCTGAGCGTCCCGTTGACCGCGTTCAAGCTTGCTCATGGAGGGGGGCTCTTGTCCCGGCCGGCGCCGCGCTTGGGCCAGCATTCGGCTGAAATCCTCCGTGAGTTGGGGTACGATGCGGCAGAGATCCCGGCGGTGCTGGCAGCCTGTGGGCAGACACAGGCCTGAACGTGGATTTGAGAGCAGTTTGCAGTTGACATCGCCTAACCCATCTCAAGAATTGATCCATATATATCGCGCCATTGGTTCGATATTGGTGTAGGAGTGATTGTGCGCATGATCGGGGAAGAGATCACGGATGTTCGGCTGTTCGGACTGCGCTATGATCTGCCGGAAGGGCGGGCCTACGGGGCGTCCATGGGCTTGGCTACCTCGCGCCAGACCGGGATCATCTATGTCGAACTGGCGGATGGCACCGTGGGCATCGGCGAAGCCTGGGGGCCACCCTCGATCAGCGCCGCCTACCTGGATATGATCCGCGGCTATTTCATCGGCTGCAGCGTCTTTTCCTTCGAGCACGCGGTCGACCTGATCCTGTCGCGCCACTATCACTTCGGCATCCAGAACCAGATGATGTCCGTGATCTCGGGCATCGACATGGCGGCGCGCGATGCGCAGGGCAAGCGCCTGGGCGTGCCGCTGTTCGCGCTGATCGGTGGCGCGAGAGAGATGGAAGTGCCGATCTATGCCTCTGGCGGCTACATCACCGCCAACCCCGAGGCCGATTTCGAGGCGCAGATGGCCGACATCGCCGGGCGGGGTTTCAGCGCGGTCAAGATCAAGATCGGCATGTCGCCGACCTCGGATGAATGGCGGGTGGCGCAGGCCCGCGCGGCACTGGGCGACGATGTCGAACTGCTGGTGGACACCAACTCGAACTACACGCTGGACGTGGCGCTGGACAGCATGCGCCGGATCGAGAAATACCGCATCGGCTGGTATGAAGAGCCGCTGTCCCCTCTGGATTTCGACGGCTATGCGAAACTGGCCCGGCGCAGCCCGATCCCGATCGCGACCGGCGAGGCGCTGTATACCGCCCATGATTTCAAGCGGCTCGCCGACATGCGCGGCGCCCATATCCTGCAACCCGACCTGTCGCTGTGCGGCGGGCTGGGTCAGGGGCGGCGCATCGCGGATATCGCGCGCCTGTCCCACATGCGCCTGTCGCCCCATGTCTGGGGGTCGGCGGTGGGTCTGGCGGCCGCCTGCCACTTCGTGGCCTCTCTCAGCGGCTACCCGCATGCCGGCAATTGCCCGGCCCCGACGCTGGTGGAATACGACGTCGGCGAGAACCCGTTGCGCGACGCCCTGCTGAAGACCCCTGTGGCGCTGGTCGAGGGCAAGTTGCAGGTGCCCAGCGGGCCGGGGCTGGGGATCGAGATCGACGACGCAGCGCTGGAGCGCTTCGCGCTATGACCTTGGGCGCGATCACGCTTGCGCAGACAGACGCGGCGACCGGCGTCGGCGGTCCCATTCTCGAGATAAACAACCTGAAGGTTCATTTCGATCTGCCCGACGATCAGGTCTCGCAGGCGGTCAACGGCGTCAGCCTGCGGGTTGCGGCGGGCGAGACCCTGGCGGTGGTGGGCGAGTCCGGCTCCGGCAAGTCGGTGACGGGTCTGACGGTGATGCGCATCCTGATGCGCGCGCCTGCGCGGATCGTGGGGGGCGAGGTTCTCTATACCCGCAAGGACGGCGTGCAGGTCAACTTGCTGACCCAGTCCGAGAAAGAGATGAGCACGCTGCGCGGCAGCGAGATCTCGATGGTCTTTCAGGATCCGGTATCCTCGCTGAACCCCGTGTTTCCGGTGGGCGAGCAGATCGCCGAGGGGCTGCGGCTGCATCTGGGGCTCAACCGGCGCCAAGCGCGCGCCCGCGCCATCGAGTTGCTGGAACTGGTCGGTATCGCCGAGCCCGCGGCGCGGGTCGACGTGTTTCCGCACCAGATGTCGGGCGGGATGCGCCAGCGCGTGATGATCGCCATGGCGCTGGCCTGCGGGCCGCGCCTGCTGATCGCCGACGAGCCGACGACGGCGCTTGACGTCACGATCCAGGCGCAGATCGTGGAATTGCTGAAATCGCTCAAGACCCAGACCGGCATGGCGATGATCTTCGTCACCCATGACCTGAACCTGGTGGCGGAAATCGCCGACCGCGTAGCGGTGATGTATTGCGGGCAGGTGGTCGAAGAAGGCGCGGTGGACGAGGTGCTGGACCGCCCGCGCCACCCCTACACGCGGGCGCTGATGGCCTGCATGCCCGAGATCGACCCCGAAACGGGCAAGCCGGGCGTTCAGCCGATCCCGGGGCGCATCGCAAATCCGGTCTCGCCGCCCGATGGCTGCAACTTCAACCCGCGCTGCCTTTACGCGGTAGGCGCCTGCCGCGTGCAGGAGGTTGCGCTGGAGGATACGGGCCAGGGCCATATGAGCCGTTGCCTGCGCTGGATCGACCTGGGATGAGCTCCGCGCCCGCCTTGTCCCATCCGCCCGCTGCCGCGCCGTTCTTCGAGGCGCGCGGCATCGTCAAGCATTTCCCAATCACGCGCGGCCTGCTGGGCCGCACCACGGGCCATGTGCGCGCCATCGACGGGATCGACGTGACCATCGGCGCGGGCGAATGCCTGGGCGTGGTGGGCGAATCCGGGTCCGGCAAATCCACCCTGGGCCGCGCGCTGCTGCGCCTGATCGAGCCGACGGCGGGCACGATCCGCTTTGACGGCACCGACATCACCGCCCTGCGCCCGCCAGAACTGCGCGCGTTCCGCTCCCGGATGCAGATGATCTTTCAGGATCCCTATGCCAGCCTGAACCCGCGCATGAAGATCGGGGCCTGCCTGCGCGAGGTGATCCGCCTGCACCGGGTCTGCCCCGAGTCAGAGATCGACGACCGGATCGCGGATCTGCTGTCGCGGGTCGGAATGAGCCCGGATCACGCCGACCGATACCCGTCGGCCTTTTCCGGCGGGCAGCGCCAGCGCATCGCGATCGCCCGCGCGCTGGCGGCCGGCCCGGATTTCATCGTCGCGGACGAGCCGGTGTCGGCGCTGGACGTCTCGATCCAGGCCGAGGTGATCCAGCTGTTGCAGGAATTGCGCCGCGACCTGTCGCTGACCACGCTGTTCATCAGCCATGACCTGTCGGTGATCGAGGTCGTGGCCGACCGCGTGCTGGTGATGTACCTGGGCCGCGTGATGGAATCCGCACCCGCGGCCGACCTTTTCGTCCGCCCGTCGCATCCCTATACTCGCGCACTGCTATCGGCGATCCCCAGTCGGCGCGCCAAGCCCTCGCGGATCGTGTTGCAGGGCGAGATCCCCAGCCCGTCGCGCCCGCCCTCGGGCTGCGTGTTCCGCACCCGCTGCCCGCATGCCTTGCCCGCCTGTGCCCAGGACCGGCCCGAGCTGCGCGCCGTGGGAACCGGGCATTTCATCGCCTGCATCCGTGACGATCTTCCGACGGCAGGTATGTCATGAGCGCGCGCACCGCCTTTGTCATCGGCGCGCGCGGGTTCGTGGGCTCGAACACCGTGCGCTCGTTTCTGGCGGCCGGCTGGCGCGTTCACTGCTTCGGGCCGGCGATGCAGCCCGACCTGCTGGCAGACCTCAAGGACCGGATCACCGAAACCGACGGGTCGGTCGAGCAGACGGACGCGATGATGCATGCGATGGTCGGCTGCGGCGCGTCGGTGGTGCTGAACTTTGCCGCCTTTACGGTCGGGGACGGCGGGCTTGCGAAATCGGGCGAACTGGACGCGGACCGAGCGTTCGAGATCAACGTGAATGGCCTGCGACGCAGCTTTGATGCGGCATTGCAGGCAGGGGTGGGGCGCGTTCTGTGGTCGTCTTCGACCACGCTTTACGGCCCCGCATCGCGCTATGGCGATGCGCCCATAGACGAAGGGGCCGAACCGCGCCCCCAAGGCACATACGGGCTGACCAAGGCGATGGGCGAACAGCTGTCGGCCTTTTATCGCGACCGCCACGGGCTGGAAACGGTGGCGGTGCGCCTGCCACTCGTCTTTGGGCCGGGGCTTTGGTACCGCGGCGCTGCAGGTGCGCTGGCCGAACTGGTCGATGCTGCCCGACCCGGGGCGCGCTTCGTGCTGCGCGGCCCCGAGGCGCCGGTGGACCTGATGTATGCGCCCGACTGTTCGGAGGCCCTGGTTGCCATTGCCGGTCACGCCGGCCCGGTGCCCGAACGCCTGAACATCAACGGCTTCACCACGAGCTATCCGGATTTCGGGCGCGCCGCCGAGACTGTCGTGCCGGGGTTCGAGGTGCAGTTCGAGCCGCAACCCGCGCCCGTGATCTACCCGCTGATCCGCACCGATCTGCTGGAGGCCAGCGTCGGCTTTCGCCCGCGCTTCGGGCTTGAGGCGGCACTGAGGGATTTCATTGCGCGCAAGGGGGACAGATGATGCTGGAGGCAACATTGAAGAGGATGGGCTACGAGTTGCCCGCCGCAGCGGCGCCGTCCTTTCAGTATGTGCCGGTCACGATCCACAACGGCGTGGCCTATGTCAGCGGCCAGATGCCCAAGGTCGACGGCGAGGTGCGGATCTTCGGCAAGGTCGGGGCCGAGGTGACGCTGGAACAGGCGCAGGACGCCGCGCGCATCTGCATCCTGCAGGGGCTGGCCTGTCTGGTGGATGCGATCGGCGGTTCGGACCGGATCGAACGCATCCTCAAGATCAACGGCTACATCGCCTCGGCGCCCGGTTTCAACGAGCAGCCCAAGGTGCTGGACGCGGCGTCCTACCTTCTGGTCGAGGCGCTGGGCGATGCCGGCCGGCATGCCCGTGCGGCCGTGGGCGTGGCCGAACTGCCGCGCAACGCGCCCGTCGAGATCGAGATGACCGTGGCCGTGAAGGCCTGAACGCACTTTCACAGGGGGACTGACCCGCATGAGCGACTGGTATGAGCTGTCCGAGATGACATCGGTGGAATTCGCCGCGGCGCGCCCGTCGATGCGCATCGCGCTGGTGCCGGTGGGCGCGACCGAACAGCATGGCCCGAACCTGGCGATGGGCACCGATTATGTCATCGCGCACCGTTTCTGTCAGCGTATCGCGGCGCGCATCCATCCCGCCGGGGTGGTCGTGCCGCCGGTGCCGATCGGGCTGTCCTATCACCACATGGGCTTTCCGGGGACGCTGACATTTTCCCCCGAAACCTTCACCGCGGTCTGTGTCGACATCGCGCGCTCGCTCAAGCAGCAGGGCATCGATCATGTGCTGTTCGTCAACGGCCACAACGGCAACTCGGCGGTGCTGAACGTGGCGGTCACCAAGATCCGCTATGACCTGGACATGCAGGCCGCGGTCGCCTTCTGGTTCCAGCAGGCGTCGGATGTGGTGCGCGAGGTCGGGCAGACCGAACGCTTCGGCCATGCCTGCGAGGTCGAGACCTCGGTCCTGATGGCGCTGCAGGGCGACATGGTGCGCGAGGATGCGCTGGAGCCCGGCGATCTGACGCCGGTGCACCTGAAGCATGCCTTCAACAACCAGCCCTATTTTCACACCGTGCCGGTCCCGTTCCACGAACAGACCCGCAACGGCGTGTTCGGCGATGCCCGTCTGGCAAGCCGGGAAGCGGGCGAGCGCATGGTGGCGGCGGCTGTCGAGCGCACGGTCGCCTTCATCGAAACCTTCATCGACAGCCAGGGAGAATAGCAGGACAGCCGACGACACCGCTTCGCGCACAAGGGGTTGCGACCCCGGGCGACAAATGCCGGATGGCCCGAACCCACGGCAGGATCGCGCAGCAAACATCAGAGGTTCGGGTGCAACAGGGAATTCGGTTATGCTTGACAGAAGTCTACTCTTGAAGATGCGCACGCTCGGTGCCGCCGCCGCGGTGGCGGCCTGCGCCCTTGCCGTGTCCACCACTGCGCATGCGCAGGAAGAGCAACCCTACGGGCCGGACGCCGCGCAAGAGATCCGCGGCGGCACGTTGACCGTCGGATCGCTGGTCGAACCGCCGGCGCTGGACCCGTTCCACCAGGGCGCGGATGCCCGTATCCAGGTCACGACGTTGATCTACCAGGGCCTGTTCTACGAGGGCATGAGCGGCCCCGTGCCGCTGCTGGCAACCGGCTATAGCGTGTCCGACGACGGGCTGACCTATACCTTCACCCTGCGCGAGGGCGTCAAGTTCCACACCGGTCAGGACATGACCGCGGCGGATGTGAAATATTCCTACGATTACATCCGCAACCCTGACAACGGCTCACCCGGGGCAGGGGATTTCTCGACCGTCGCAAGCATCGACGCGGTGGATGACACCACCGTGGTCTTCAACCTCAGCCAGCCCAACGCCTCGCTGCCGATGACGCTGGGCAACAAGTATGGCGCGGTCGTGCCCGCCGGAACCTTCGATGACGAAAACGCTCGCGCGGCGCTGAACCGCGAAAGCGTCGGGACCGGTCCGTTCAAGATCGCAACCTACGAGACGAACAGCTTCCTGGAACTGGCCGCGTTCGAGGACTACTGGCAAGAGGGGCTGCCCTATCTCGACGGCATCACCTTCCTGTTCATGCCCAACAACGCCGCACTTCTTGTGGCGCTGCGCAACGGACGCATCGACTTTGCCAAGCTTGGGCGCCCGCAGGACGCCGAACAGCTTGCCGGAGCCGCCCAGCTGAACATTCAGCGCTGGCCGTCCCTGGGGCAGATGCCGCTTGATCTCGATTCCAACTACGGTCCGCTGCAGGATATCCGGGTGCGCCAGGCCATTGCGCTGGCGGTCGACAAGGACGAGATCCTGCAAGCGTCGCTCGGCGGCTACGGCACGGTGATCCACACCATCGTGGCCGGGATGCAGGACGCCTGGGGCGTTCCCGTGGACCAGCTTGAGTTCCAGACCCGTGACCTGGATCGCGCCAAGGCCCTGATGGCCGAGGCCGGCCTTGCCGGTGGGGTCGAAATGGACCTGACCACGATCAACGGGTTCGACTGGATGGACCCGGCAGCCGTGACCCTGCGCGAGCAACTGGCGGAAATTGGCATCACGCTGAACATCCAGCGCGTGGATCTTGGCGTCTGGATCAACAATTTCCGTGGCCGCAACATGGGCCTTACCTTCAACGAATGGGCCACCCAGCCGGATCCGAACATGCTGTTCTTCCGCCACTTCCACATGGCCCCCGAAGGCGCGGACTTCCGCAACTGGAACAACGAAGAGGCCTCGGCCCTTCTGCGCGAGGGACGCAGCACCAGCGACCCGGTCAAGCGCAAGGAGATCTATACCGAGTTCCAGAAGATCCTGGATCGCACGGTGCCGACGATCATGCTGTTCAGTGCCGATATCGTGACCGTGGCAAACGAGCGGGTGACGAACCTCTACCAGCACCCGACCGGCTGGTACTTTGGCCTCGCAAAGACGCAGGTCGCACAATGATCCAGGGTGGGCCGCTTGGGCGGCCCACCGACCCTGTGCGGATCGTCCGGCGCGCGGCGTCCGGGCGGTTCGCGACCAAGCCACGTCATGACGCCGCAAGGTGCGCGCGTCAGGTACGAAAGTAGACCATGGGATCTTATCTTCTCAAACGACTGGCAGCGTCTTTGCTGACGGCCATCCTGTCCAGCATTGCGGTCTTCCTGATCGTGCGCGCGGTGCCCGGCGATGTCGTGGCACAGATGCTGGGGCAGTCCGGCGGCAGCGGCTCGCAGGCCGAGACGGCATTGCGCCGCTTCTTCGGGTTGGACCAGCCGGTCTATCTACAATACCTCACCTGGCTGGGCGGCGTGCTGCAAGGTGATCTGGGTAATAGCTGGGTGCGCGGACAGCCGGTCACCGAGATCGTGTTGAAGGCGTTTACCGTGACGTTGCAGCTGGGCCTGATGACCCTGGCCTTCGCCACCATCGTCGGAGTGTCGCTGGGCCTGATCGCGGGGCTTTACGAAGGGCGCCGGATCGACACCGTGATCCAGGCCTTCAACATCCTGGGTCTGTCGGCGCCGGTCTTCTGGCTGGGCCTGATCCTGTTGATCGCCGTCTCCAGCCTGTTTTCCTGGTCGCCACCGCTGATCTATCGCTCACCCTTCCAGAACCTGTCCGACAACCTGTCCACCCTGATCCTGCCGATCCTGTCGCTGGGCATCTTGCAGGCCGCGGCCTACAGCCAGTTCACGCGGCAATGCGTGCTGGCGGCCTTTTCCGAGGATTATGTGCGCACGGCGCTGGCAAAGGGCCTGCCGATGCGCGTCGTTTTCGCAAAGCACATCCTGCGCAACATCATGATTTCGCTGGTCACTTTCATGGGCCTGATCCTGATCCAGATCCTTGGGGGTGTGGTGGTGATCGAGTCGCTGTTCGCGCTGCCCGGATTGGGGCGCTTGCTGATCACCGCGATCGAGACGCGGGATTACCCGGTGGTGCAGGGAGCCCTGCTGATGGTGGTGTTCAGCGCGCTGATCGTGAACCTGCTGGTCGACATGGTCTATCACCTGATCGACCCGCGCGTGAGGGTGGACCAATGAGCGCTCTGACACCGGCGCCCGTCGCGCGTCACCGCGCCAGCGCCGTCGCGAGGCTTGGCCGCTTCGTGCGGCGCGAGCCATCTTTTGCGCTCGGCTTGGCGCTGTCCTCTGTGATCCTGGCGGTGGCGCTGTTTCCCGGTTTGTTCACCCATGTCTCTCCC
Source organism: uncultured Rhodobacterales bacterium (assembly GCA_964351135.1). Taxonomy (GTDB): domain Bacteria; phylum Pseudomonadota; class Alphaproteobacteria; order Rhodobacterales; family Rhodobacteraceae; genus Pukyongiella. Next base: position 10,599 of record CAYGNB010000032.1, read on the forward strand.
ACCGACATAGACACGACGGCGTCACTTCAGGCGCCGAGCGCCGAGCACTGGTTCGGCACGGACGAGCTGGGCCGCGATGTCTATTCGCGCACCATTCACGGTACCCGTGTCACATTGTCCATCGTCGCCGGATCGATGCTGATCGCGGCCGTACTTGGCGGGTTCTTCGGAATTGTGGCGGGCTATGCCGGGCGGCTGACCGACATGGCATTTGGGCGGCTGATAGACGTGGTGCTGTCGTTTCCCCCGATTATCCTGGGTGTGGTCATCAGCGGCATTTTGGGGCCAAGCGTGTCGAACCTGGTGCTGGCATTGTCTATTGTCTACGTCCCCGTGTTCTTCCGCATCGCGCGATCCGGGGCGATCAGCGAGGCTGCGCGCACCTATGTCGAGGCAGCGCGCTCTGTCGGGCTGACGGGACCACGAATCCTGTTTGGGCACATCCTGCGTAACGTGATGCCGCTCATCATGCTGCAATACATGATCCTGTTCCCGCTGGTGCTGCAGATCCAGGCGGCTCTGGGGTTTCTGGGGCTGGGCGTTCAGCCGCCGACACCCGATTGGGGCGCAATCCTGGAAGAGGGCAAGGATTACATCATGTTCGCGCCGTGGATCTCGCTATTCGCGGGCCTGTTCATCATGATCTCCGCCCTGTCCGTCACGCTGATCGGACGCGGTATCCAGAAGCGGATGACACGATGAGACCTGGTGCAAGAAACGGCCCCGCCAAAAAGCTGTGCCCGCCTTCAGAAGCCGTGGAACGAGGCGAAAATGCCGTTCAGGTAGCGCCGGATCGCTTCGGAGGCGTCGTTCACGCGCCCGTCTCTCAGCGCCGCGACGATGCATTCGTTGGCGTCCATCGTCGCGGCGCGCACGTCGTCGGGGACCTTGCTCATGTCTCCGGATCGGCCCCAACGGTCCAGCCGGCGCGCCCGGATGATCGTTTCGAAGATCTTCACCAGCAGCTGGTTCTTGGTGGCGCGCATTATCGTCAGGTGCAGTTCGTACTTCCATTCCTTGTAGCCGGACCAGTCATGCGCGTCGCGGATGCCCTCAAGGCAGCGCTCCATCGCCTCGAAGTCGCGCTCGGTGGCGCGCTCGACCACCAATCGCGCCACCTGAGGTTCCAAAAGGATACGCACTTCGAGGATCTCCTGAAGCGACAGGCTGGCCGACATGCCACCGTGGGCGGTGTCCGTCGCGGCTTGGGGCGTCACGAAGGTGCCGCGCCCAACCTGGCGCGAAACGGCGCCTTCTCGCTCCAGCGTTTCCAGCGCCTGCCGCACAGCGTTTCGCGCCGCGCCGAACGTCTCACACAACTCGCGCTCGGTCGGCAGCTTGCTGCCCTCAGCGAAATAGCCGGTTCGGATCCGGTTCATGATCGAACTGTAGATGCAATCGCGGTCCGCAGCAGCCTTTTGTCTGATATTGGTGCGCACGGATGTCTGTGAAGTGTCTGAAAGCATGCAACTTGCCGAAACAGGGGAGGGCGCTGAAAGGAGCCTTGTCGCACTGGAAAATAGCGATATGCAGTCCATTGGCAAGCCGACACTGTTCGCGCTACCCGGTTCCGGTCGTCGCCCGTCGTGTGACGATCCATAGCAGGAGTTTTCCGCACCTTTTCCGCATCAATCGTTCAGCGCCTGACGGTGCCGATACTCCGATGAACAAAGGGGCACGCACATGCCGATAGGACATGCGCGCCTGATGCAGGCGGATCATCCCGGGGCGGCGCTGGACGCCGGGCCCTGGCGCGCCGTTTTCCCCTGGCGCAGCGCACTTGAGGTTACCGATATGGAGCAGGGCGATCTGAACCTGGCCGAAGGGATGGGGCACGCTCTGGGGCGCGGGGCCTGCAGGCTGAACCTGACAGACGTCGGCGGCCGTTGCTTTGTCTGGGAGATCAGTGCGGCGCTACCACCGGTCGATGTGCCGGTGGGCCTGACGGTCCTTCGGGACTATACCATGCCGCGCCTTCTTGGCGAAGCCGATCCGGGCACTGCAACGCTGCGATTTGAACGGGTAGATCTGTTTCCCGGCGTCGTCACACCGCGCCATACGCATCGCGGTAGCGGGCTGCGCGTGCTGATCTCGGGGCGGCTTCAGGCTGAGGTCGACGGCCACTGCTTTCGCCTCGAGCCGGGTGACAGCTGGCTTGAAAAAGGGCCGGGTGAGGCCGTGGTCGGCCGCGCCGCTCAGGACCTGGCGACCGCTTTTGTCCGTCTGCTGGTGCTGCCCGCAGAGTGCCTGAATCAGGATTCTTTCGTGGTGCTTGACGCCCGCGACGCGCAGCGCCCCAAGCCCGCCGCCTATGACCGTTTCCACGAAGAGAGGCTTGCCCTATGACGCAATCTGCGCCCCCCAAACCCCTCGTCGCGCGTACGGGCGGAGAGATTCTGGCCGACGCACTCATGGCGAACGGCGTGAACACCCTGTTCGGTGTGCCCGGCGAAAGCTTCCTGTCTTTGCTGGACGCAATTCACGATCGGTCTGACAGGCTGCGGTTTGTCAGTTCCCGGCAGGAAGGTGGCGCGGCCTACATGGCCGACGCCTTTGCCAAGATGACTGGCGCACCGGGGGTTTGCGTGGTCACCCGGGGTCCGGGAGCCTGCAACGCCAGCATCGGCATCCATACCGCTCAGCAGGATTCCACCCCGATGGTCGTGCTGATCGGCCAGGTTGCGCGGGGCCACAGGGAGCGCGAGGCGTTTCAGGAACTCGAGTTCCGGCAGATGTTTGCGCCCTTCGCCAAGTGGGTGACCGAGATTGACAGTGCTGCTCGTATCCCCGAGCACCTGAGTCATGCGTTCCACCTGGCCCAGTCGGGGCGGCCGGGTCCCGTTGTACTGGCAGTGCCGGAGGATGTGCTGGTCGAATTGGCCGTAGTCGCCGACCTGCCGGCCGCCCGCCGGATCGCCGCCGCACCCGGCGTTGTGGATGTCGACGCCGTCTGCGCGGCGCTCGAGCGCGCCAAGCGGCCGTTATGCATCCTTGGTGGGCCTGGCTGGAACGCCGAGGCGAAATCCGCCTTCGAGGGGTTCGCCGCGCGCAACGCGCTGCCCGTGGTGACCTCGCTTCGTTGCCAAGATTATTTCGACAACCACCATCCCTGCTACAGCGGTGATCTGGGCATCTCGGCCCACCGCGAGATCGTTGCACGGGTAGAGATCGCGGACATGCTGCTGGTGATCGGCGCGCGGCTGGGCGACATGACCACGCAGGGCTACACGACCCCGGCACCGCCGCGCAGCGCGCAGGTGCTTGCGCATGTCTACCCCGATGCGTCCGAACTGGGCCGGGTCTATTTTCCTGATCTGCCGGTGGTGGCCGATAGCGCGGCGTTCGCCCATGCGCTTTCAGGCCGAAGCCTGAGCAACACTGCCACCCGCAGCGCTTGGACGGCAGAGGCGCGCGCGCAGTACCAGGCGCTGCTGGTGCCCAAGGCGCAGCCCGGCGCGCTGGACATGGGTGAACTATTGGCCGCCTTGCGCGACCGACTACATCCCGACGCCATAATTACCAACGGCGCTGGAAACTATTCGGCCTGGATCCACAAGTTCCACCAATTCCGCGAATACCGCACCCAGCTTGCCCCGACGAGCGGGGCGATGGGCTACGGCGTGCCCGCGGCAGTGGCGGCCAAGCTGGCTGCGCCGGACCAGCAGGTCGTGTGTTTTGCTGGTGACGGCTGTTTCCAGATGAATGGGCAAGAGTTGGGGACCATTGCGCAGCATTGTCTGAATGTCCTGTTTCTGGTCATCAACAATGGCATCTTCGGCACCATCCGCATGCACCAGGAGCGGGAATACCCCGGCCACGTCTATGCCACCGATCTGGTCAATCCCGACTTTGCAGCCTTGGCGCGGGCCTATGGCTTGCACGGCGAGACCCTGGAGCGGACGGAGGATATCAGCGAGGTGCTGGACCGCGCCATGGGTATCGGCGGCGCTGCTTTGATCGATTGCCGGATCGCGGCCGAGGGCATCACGCCCGGAACCACAATCAGCGCAATTCGCGCCCGGGCCTTGGCCGCACAGTCAATGGATGCAGGCACCTGAGTGGGCGCGTCGGAAACGATAATGGACACGACTCAGGCCAGTCACCTTGCAGGACCATCTTGATCAGCAAGCGCTTGGGTGCAGACAAGAAGATCTCCGAACATTCCTTTTGTGCTGCCATTTCACTCATAGGACCAAGACACCACCTTTCTGGCCGGCGCGACGTCCTACGGACCGGGAACTGGGGTTTTCACCTCCCACTTCGTATGGACCCGCCAGGTGCTGGCGCGGCTGAATGCGAGGATTGGTTGAACCCACGCATACCGACTATGACGCCGATCGGGGTCATCGGGTTTTCCAAGTCCGGTTACCACACCGAGGGCCAGGTGGAGGTCGTCAACACCTGTTCACGCAACAGAACCTTGTGGCAATTGCAGCTTCGATCCCGCCTCCGCGGATCGGGATGCCCAAAGAAAACGTTCAATAGTCCAGCAGGCATGTCTCGAGCCGAAGCGGTTTCTCAATCTGCTGCGGCCTCGAAACGCTTGTCGATAAGCGGTTCGTAAAGCTGG
>CAYGNB010000033.1:0-15159 GCA_964351135.1 uncultured Rhodobacterales bacterium
GCCGGGACCATTGTTTTCAGAACCCGGCGGCCGTGGGGCACCCAGCCCATTGCAGTGGGCGTGAACAGCATCCCTGAGACCATGGAACCAATCTTGCCGATGCCAAGGCGATGCAGCTCTCGTTCGACATGCCGACCGTCGGCAACATCAAGGGCGAAGGTTCCGACATTGACGGAGAAAGCCCCATGGCCGGTCTCGAGCCGGTCGGCATCAATAGGGCCGAAACCCGTTCGCCGCCGCTTTGTCAGCTGTCATCCCGCAGGGTACTCATCAGGCCCGCTGCGGCCGCAGCGCCACCTGCGCGCGATAAGCAGCACGCTTGACTTCGCGCGCCAGTTTGCTGGCGGCCGAGGTTCTGGTCTGGATCGTTGATCCGCCGATCTCACCCGCGATTTCCCGGTTGCCGTTGGGCAGGATCGCATGGACCGGCTGGCCGGTCACCCAATGCATCTGCAACAGTGTATCCACCGGGCGGTCAATGGCTTCGGTGGCGATGAGCAGCCGCTGTGCCGCTGCACGCCCGACCACCTGACAAACGGTCTGCAAACCGATGACCTTGGGCAGCATGAACCGCATGTCACCTGTTTGCGCGATCACGCGGGCGGGTTTTTCGCGCTGCTTGACGGGCAGACGCACATACATCTCGGGGGTGGCATGGGCATCGATCAGGTCCAGCGCGCGTGCCAGACGATCAGGGTCCACCGCCAGGTCGTCTTCGGCGATCAGGGCGAAATCGGCCCCATCATCGACGATCCGCTGCCAGCATTTCCGATGGCTGAGAAACACGCCGATTTCGGCAGGCCGCAGCGGGAACGGGTACCGGGGCGCGTGCAGCGTTCCGGGCGCCGTGCGCATACCGGCAATCGCATTGGGATCGCGACCGTTCACCGCATCGACCAGTTGCGCGTTCGGCAGGGTGGCGCACAGGCGTTCCGCGTTGGGGCGCCGGGCGTCGCTGCCTTTCATGTGAATGACAAAGGACTGCATGCTTGGTCGCCCGTATCGCATACCGACGGGGTCCGGCAAAGCCGAAATCGCCCACCCGCCATGTTCCGGCGACGGTTCAGCGCGCCAGCAGTGCCTCTATCTCGGACAACGCGGGCATTGAGGGCGCGGTGCCGGGGCGTGTCACCGAAATCGCTGCGGTGGCGCAGCCGAAGCGGACCGCCTCGATCGGCTCTTCGCCCCGCTGCAGCGCTGCGGCAAACCCGCCATTGAACGCGTCGCCCGCGCCCGTGGTTTCCGCCACCGGACCGGCATCGAAGGCGGGCACATGCACGGCCTCGGTGCCATCGTGGAACAGCGCCCCGTTCTCGCCCAGGGTAATGATCGCACCGCCGACACCGGCGGCAATCAGCGCCTCGGCGGCACCGGTGGCATCCGCGACGGTCCGCACCGCGATGCCGGTCAGCCCCTCGGCCTCGGATTCGTTGGGCGTGGCATAGTCGCACAGCGCCAGCATACCCTCGGGCAACTCGGTGGCGGGCGCAGGGTTGAGAATTGTGATCGCCCCACCTGCCCGCGCGATTTCCAGCCCCCGCATCGCCGCATCCAGCGGCTGTTCGAGCTGGGTCATGAACACCGCGGCATTGCCGATCAGGTCGGCGCGGGCGTCGATGTCGGCGGGCGAGATGTTTCGCGCCACGCCGGGGCAGACGATGATCGCGTTGTCACCGCTGGACTCCTCGACAAAGATATAGGCCGCGCCGGTATAGCTGTCGTCATGCTGGGTGATCGCGGGGATCACCCCGGCCTTGTCCCAGGTCGCCAGCGCCATGTCGGCAAAGGGATCGCGCCCGAGCCGGGTGATGAAATGCACCCGCCCCCCGGCCATCGCCGCCGCAACCGCCTGGTTCGACCCCTTGCCGCCCGGCCCCAGCGCAAAGCTGTTGCCCATGATGGTTTCACCCATGCGCGGCGCGCGGTCGGCACGATAGGACGTGTCGGCCACAAACACCCCGAGGATCACGATATCATCGCGCATGGCGCGGCCTCCCTCGTTCTAGTCCTGCGGCGGAATCACGCCCTTGCGGAACATGAAACAGCCATAGAAACGGCGTTCGCCGGTCTGGATCACCGCATAGGCCTGTTTCGCCATGTCGTAAAAGGCGAACCGTTCGATGCCGACCATCGGACGCGGGCGGCCCTCGGCAGCGTCGATCGCGTCCTGAACCTCGGCCTGTACGGGCGGAATTTCGTCAGGCGCATCGACGATTTCCATGCGGCCGGCGAAGTCATCGACGAAGGTATCCAGCGGCAACACCGACAGGATCGCCTCTGCCGCCTCGGCCGAGGTCAGGTTGTCCATGCGCAGCAATGTACCCAGCGTGGTTTCGCGGGCAATGGAATCGGATGGAAAATTGGTGTCGGACAAGATCACCACATCGCCGTGGCCCATGGCGCGCAAGGCGCCCAGCACCTCGGCGTTCAGCCGGTTGTCGATTCCTTTGAGCATGTACGATCCTCCCCGTGTTACGCGATGCGCTGCCCCGTTTCCGCGTCGAACAGATGAATGGTTTCGGGCACCGTGCCCAGCGTGACGGTCTGACCCGCCGTAAAAGCGTGGCGCTCCCGGAACACGGCAGTGATCTCGCCGTCGCCGTGGCGGGCCACCACATGGGTTTCCGACCCGGTCGGCTCAACCACCGCGACCTCGCAGGTCAGGCCGGTGTCCTGCAGTTGCAAATGCTCTGGTCGGATACCAACGGTCAGGTGCTGGCCCTCGGCCAACGATACGCCGCCGGGTGCGGGCAGGCTGGCGCCATTCACGTCCAGCGTCTGTCCGCGCGCGCGGGCGGAAAAGAAATTCATCGACGGCGACCCGATGAACCCGGCCACAAAGGTGTTGGCCGGACGGTCATAGAGGTCGAGCGGTGCACCGATCTGTTCGATGTTGCCACCCTGCATCACCACGATCTTGTCGGCCATGGTCATCGCCTCGATCTGGTCGTGGGTGACATAGACCGTGGTGGTGCGCAGCCGCTGGTGCAACTCGCGGATCTCGGCGCGCATCTGCACCCGCAGCTTGGCATCGAGGTTCGATAACGGTTCGTCGAACAGGAATACCTGCGGATCGCGCACGATGGCCCGGCCCATCGCCACCCGCTGCCGCTGCCCGCCGGACAGCGCACGGGGATAGCGGCCCAGATATTCCGTGAGGCCAAGAATCTCGGCGGCGCGGCGCACGCGGGTGTCGATCTCGGCCTTGCCCATCCGCCGCATCCGCAACGAAAACGCCATGTTCGCCGCCACCGTCTTGTGCGGGTAGAGCGCGTAATTCTGGAACACCATGGCGATGTCGCGTTCCGACGGCGGCAGGTTGTTCACCACCCGTTCGCCGATGCGGATGGTGCCGCCGGTGACGGCCTCAAGCCCGGCGATCATCCGCAGCAGCGTCGATTTTCCGCAGCCGGACGGGCCGACCAGAACCACGAATTCTCCGTCCGCTATGTCCACGTCAACGCCGTGGATAACCTCGAGCGACCCATAATTCTTGCGCAAATCGCGAATGGTGACGCCGGCCATAATCCTCCCCGTTCCGCTGTCCCGACCAAGACTTAGACGAGCGGCAGCGACCTGTCCATTGCTCAGATATGCTAGCATGTTAGTGGCTTGACAGGTGGGGTTCCGGCTGGAAAAGTCTTGGCAGGTCAGGTCATCCGCGAACCGGGGAGGGGGCGCGGCAGGGCTTGGCGCCGCGTGTTTTGCAACAGAATAACAAACGCGCAGCGGCGCCACGGGTTCTGCGGCCGGCCGGTCGAGAGAGGGAGGACCGACCATGAGAACCGAGATCTACAACTATATGCTCCGCCGTGGCATGAGCCGCCGCAGCGTGCTGAAAGGTGCCGCCGCCAGCGGGCTGGCCGTCGCGGCGGGCGGGGTCAGCACCGGTATCGGAATGCGTCCGGCCTGGGCCGCCGACAACGCCGCGCTGCGTCAGGAAATCCTGAAGATCCCCGGTGTCGGTATGGGCTCGCCCACCGATGCCGACTGGCAGAAGGTCGGCGAACTCTGCCTCGGCCCGACCAAGGACGTGGTCGCCGAAGGCGAATTTGCCGGGGTCGAACTGACCTTCATGGGGCTGAATAACCAGAACCTGCACAATTTCCTGTTCCGCGGATTCCTCAAACCGTGGGAGGCCTATACCGGGGCCAAGATCAATTGGATCGATCTGGCGCAGGCCGATTACAACCCGCGCCTGCAGCAAAGCATCGCCACCGGGACCGTGGATTTCGACATCCTGCAGATGGGCGCCCCGTTCGAAGGCGACACCGCCGGACGCGGGCTGCTGGACGAGATGCCCGACTGGGTCAAGGACGTGATCGACATGGACGATTACGTGGACTACCTGAAAGCCCCGGTCGGCACCTGGGATGGCAAGACCTATCGCGTCTCGATCGACGGTGACTGCCACACCTTCGCCTTCCGCAAGGATTACTATGAGAACGAGGAATTTGCCGCCGCATGGAAAGACGCCGGCGGCGAAGGCGACTGGGCGCCGCCGACCACCTGGGCACAGGTCAACGCGCATTCGAAATTCCTCGCGGGCAAGACCGATCCGCTGACCGGGCTTCCGGCGCACGGGTTCCTCGATCCGCTGAAATACACCTGGGGCGGGTTCGGCTTCTACTTCCTCGAAGACCGCGCCACCGCCTATGCCAAGCACCCCGACGATCCGGCCTGGCTGTTCGATCCCGACACGATGAAACCGCGGGTGAACAACCCGGCCTTTGTACAGGCGATTCAGGATGTCATGGATCTGCTCGCCGTCGACGGGGCCTATCCCACCGATCAGGTCAATGCCGACCCCAACGTGACAGCATTCCAGCAATTCCTGGCCGGTACCGGCGCCGGGCTGACATGGTGGGGCGATGTGGGGTCGAACGCGCGCACCTCGGACACCTCGGTGGTCGGCGACGTGATCGGGTTCTCGACCCTGCCCGGTTCGGACAAGGTCTGGAACAGCCAGACCGGCGAATGGGACATGACCGCCAACGAATCCCCCAATAACGCCTATATCGGCTGGGGCGTCTATGTGACCAAACTGGTGTCGGACGACGAAAAGAAACGCAAGGCCGCCTGGTCGGCGGCGGCGCATCTGGGCGGGCGCGACCTGTCGCTGTGGTGTTCGGCCTATCCGTCGGGGTTCCAGCCCTACCGCAATTCGCATTTCCAGTTCGAGGAATGGGAAGCCGCCGGATACGACCGCGCCTTTGTCGAGGATTATCTGGGGTCGAACGCGGACAGCTACAATCACCCGAACGCGGCGGTCGAGCCCCGCATCCCGGGCATTTTCCAGTACTATTCGATCGCCGAGGACGAACTGGTCAAGGGTCTGGCCGGGCAATACGCATCGGCGCAGGAAACCGCGGATGCCATCGCCGCCGCCTGGGAAAAAATCACCGACCAGATCGGCCGCGACGGCCAGATCGCGCTCTACAAAGCGTCCCTGGGGATGTGAGAGGTGGCAGGTGCCGCGCGCGTTGCCTGTGATGCAGCGCGCAGCGCCGCCAGGGCGGCCCCGTCGGGGGGAGGGGGCCGCCCGATTTAACGAAGCAATCGAACGGGTGAAATAAGTGTTGCGCAATTTATTCTTCACAATAGTGGTCTGCTTTGCGACGTCACTTTCCGCGCAAGACACCCCTGAACATTGCGGCGAAATCGAACCATCGCTTTGCGCACTGATCGACACGACGGCAAGACGCTGGAACGGTCTATTCGGCGAACAAGTCCGGATCACTGGCTTCGAATACGCCGGAGAGTCGAACAAGGGCGAGATTTACGCGCTCTATGACACAGGAAGCCAAGCCAAGGCGCTGACCGTCGATCCCGAGACCGGCTCGCTGATCCTGACCACAATCGACGATTTGATAGCCAATAGCGATCCCGACCAGGTCGGCGCGACGCAAATGCAATTGTTCGAGTTCGCCGGCCGGTTCACCCATCTGGTAACCATACATTGGGAATCCGAAGGGCAGGATTTCGAAACCACTGCGCTGGTGTCCGACAGCTATCCGTATCTTCTGGACACGATGATCGCCAGTGTCCTGATTGCGGTTCAGCCAGAGACCACGGATCGAAATGCCGTCCGTTGTATGGCGGTCGAGTATCAACTCGCCAGCTATGTTACCATCGGAGAATGCCGCGCCAGCCTGTATAGCGCCCGGTCGCGATCACCATCGGGTGGCGCGTTCTACTGTGACAAGAAACTGTCGGCTTACAACAGGATTGGAGGGCATTCGATCAAGTCAACCGACCTTCGGTATGACGAACAAGGCTGCAACATGGATGTCGTGTGCGGACTGACCACGCCTTTCGCTTCGGTGACGATCGGGGGGGATCCGCTGAGCGCCGAGATTGGCGGGCTTGGCGGCGGCTGGACGTTCGAGGAATCCTGTCGTTTGCTCCGTGGCGGATAGCGAACTGATGCAAGGCGATCTTCTCCACGTCGTCACGCTTGACGATATCACCCCGCGCCGGGTTGCTCTGGGCCGGTTGCTGATTTGGGGGTCGGCCGCAATTATGGCGCTCAGCTTTGTCGCCGTGGCGTTGGCCGGATACGGGGTCAACCCGCTGGGCATCGAAACCTGGCGGCCCGGGCTTTACGGGTATCTCCTGTGGGCAACCTGCCTGTGCATCGCGCAGGTCGTCCTGCACGGGGAACATGGCAAACGCACGCTGTTCATCCTGCCCAGCGTTTTGTTCGTGGTGGCGATGGTCATCTTTCCGCTGCTCTACGCCATCGTCATCGCGCTGTCGGACTGGAACCTGTCCAGCCCGGACGGACGGCAGTTCAACGGGCTCGACAACATCCGCCAGATGTGGGGCGACCCGTTCTACTGGAACGCGCTGCGGAACATGGTGTGGTACACGCTGGCGATCCTGGTGGAATACGCCATCGCCTTTGGGCTGGCGCTGATCCTCGCCAGCGAAATCCGTGCGCGCAAATTCTTTCGCGTGGCGTTCCTGCTGCCGCTGATGCTGTCGCCGGTCGCTGTCAGCTGGATGGTCGGCAAATCGATGCTCGAGGTCCGGTTCGGCCCGCTGGCCCGGCTGGCCCGCAGCCTGGGCTGGGACAATCCCAGTTTCTTCGGCAGCCCGGAAATCGCCCGCGCCACGATCATGGTGATGGATGCCTGGACCTATATCCCCTTCATGATGATCATGATCCTGGCCGGGTTGCAGGCGATCCCGCGCGAAGTGCAGGAAGCGGCCCGCGTCGACGGGGCCAATGCCTGGCGCAATTTCTGGGAGGTTACGTTTCCCCTTATGCTGCCGGTTTCGATCACGGCGATCCTGATCCGCATCATCTTCAAGCTGAAACTGGCCGATATCATCATCAACGTGACATCGGGCGGCCCCGGCGGCGCCACGGATAGCGTGACCAGTTTCATCTTTCGCGAATACCGCGACCGGTCGAACGTGGGGTACGGCACATTGCTGGCGCTGGTCTATCTGGTGCTGATCGTGGTCGCGATCACGGTCTTCATGAAGCTGGTGGACCGGTGGATGAACCCGCGATACTGACACGAGGCGCCTGAATGAGCGAACCGCAGATCTTTCACGACAGCGAAAGCGACCTGGCTCACAAGGTCGGCTGGCTGACGCGGCGCGTGGTCATCTACGGCATTCTCGTGCTCTGGACGCTAGTGTGCCTGTTCCCGATCTACTGGACCATCACCACCTCGTTCAAGATCGCGCCCGACGTCATGCAGGGCAACATGATCCCGTGGGTCGATTACATCCCGCAATGGCGCGGCTGGAAATCGCTGGGCCTGTCACCCGATACCATCGGGACGGAAAGCACGGTGCGCGCCGAGTTCCTGAAACGGTTCGCGAATTCCACCGTCTCGGCGGTGGGAGCCTCGACCCTGGCGGTCCTGCTGGGAAGCATGACCGCCTACGGGCTCAGCCGGTTCCGCTATCGCTTCGGCTTCATGCGGAACCCGGATATCTCGTTCTTTTTCCTGTCGCAGCTGATCCTGCCGCCGGTCGTGCTCGCGCTGCCGTTTCTGGTTCTCTACAAACAACTCGACCTGCTGGATACGCGGATCGGGTTGATCCTGCTCTATACGCTCACGGTGCTGCCCATTGTCATCTGGATCATGCGCGACCAGTTCCAGTCGATCCCGGTGGAACTGGAAGAAGCCGCGCTGGTCGACGGGCTGTCGATCTGGGGCGCGTTCCTGACCATCGTGCTGCCGATCGCCCTGCCCGGAATGGTGGCCAGCTTCATCCTGTCGCTGGTACTGACATGGAACGAATATTTCTTTGCCGCGCTGCTGACATCAACCGATGCCAAGACCTTGCCGGTGATGGTCGCCAGTCAGACCGGCAGCCAGGGAATCAACTGGTGGTCCATGGCGGCCCTGTCGGCAAGCGCCATCCTGCCGCTGATCGTGATCGGCATCCTGCTGGAACGCTATATCATCAAGGGCATGGCGTCTGGCGCGGTGAAATGAGCTCACCGCTGCCGCATTTCCCGGCGCAGCGCGAGAATCTGGAAGGGCAGTTTGAACAACCGCGGAAACGGTTTTTCCGCCGCCTCGGCAAATAGCCGGCCGGTGCGCCAGGTGAGTGACTCGAGGATCTCTGCGGACGGCCCGGCATCGGCCCTGATCTCCCGCAATCGTTCCTCCATCGTGTCACGGGCCGCTTCAGCCGCCGACAGCTTGTGCGCCACCCGGCCCAGCGCCAGTTCCTCCTGCCGGTCGCGTTCGCGTGCCAATTCGCGATAGGCGTCCCGCATCCGCTCCAGCTTGGCTTGCAGGTCCTGGATCTCACGGTCTTTCTCGGCCAGCGCCTCCTGGTGCTGCGTGGCGCTTACGGTGTCTTCGTCCGGGTTTTCCGGCATATCCACGGATGTGGTCGCTTGGGTCATGATCTCTTCCTTCGCGTTGCCGTTATCGGGTCCGATTACGTTACCTGCACCGAACCGGCAAGCGCCGGCATCATCCGCGACATATCTGGCCAGCCACAACCGATCACGGCGCCGATATGGGGTGCGGCCCCATCACGCTCCGTTACCCGGGGCGATAATCTGCAGATATTCACCCCTCCGCTCCAGCGTTCGGCGGGACAGGGACCAATCGCCCGACGGCACCCCGGTTTCCAGCGCATTGATCAGCGCGGGATCGAAATCGGACAGGGACAGACGCCCGGTGTCGTTCACGGCGATGTCGATCGCAGCCCGAGCCAAAGGCGCATAGTTGCCGAAGGACCAGTCATGCGTCCGCGCCCGGGCGGTGTGGTGGGTCAGCGACCCGCTTGCCAGTTGTTCCCACATGCCGGTGCGCTGAAAATTCTCCAGCCAGCCGGTTTCGCGCGCGACCACGAAAATCGGCAGGCCCGCCGCATGGGCGTGCAGGCTTATCAGCAGATCGACCATCACATCGGGCATGAAATCCTGCGGGGTCACCTGCAGCGTGGACTGGTGAAAGGCAAAGGTACCGCTGCCGGCCAGCGTGGCCAGCCCGATGCCGCGCTGCGCCGCGGTGCTGATATAGGTCTTGGTCCGCTCGAAATACCAGTCGGGATCGGGCGGCAGGATGCTGGCGTGACAGGCAACGCAGCACCGGTTTTCACAGGCGGCCAGAATTTCCCGGAATTTGGATACATAGTCGGGTGGAAAACAGAAATCGTCATCCAGCGTGAAAACGGTGCAGTTCCTGACATACTTCAGCGGATAGATCTTGCCATTGGCCGAAAGGTCGCCCGCATGTTCCCGGCCATCGAGCACCACCACGTTATCGAACTCCGTCATGTCCGGAAATCCGTCGGTGGTTTCGTTCACATAAACATACAGCCGGTCCAATTGTGGCGCGATGGTCGCGATCACGTCTCGGATGATCGCAAACCGGCGCGGGAACGTGGCCATCATGCCGACCACGGCATCCGAGGTTTCGGGCACGAGATCATTCATTGTCGAATCTCTCGATCACGTTGCCATATTCGCAAAAGCTGGTGTTGACCCGGTTGCTCTGCCCTTCGGTAAACCGCCAGGTATGGTGTGATGCCCCGTCGCTGCGGAACACGGTAAAGGTGGTCGACGGAAAGCCGAACACCCGTGTGCCCCGCTGTTTGTGCGCCTGCACCCAGTTGGAATCGGCGCTGTTGCGGTCCGACTGCGAGAAATAGATCGGATCGTCGCTGCGTTCCGCGCTGAGCGTCGCGCCCGAGATGTGCGGCGCAGGGTTCAGGTGGCAACCCGATCCCTCGATCGACCGGGCCCAGGAAATATCGCGGTCGGCAAAGTAGAAATATAGGCTGGTGGCGCCCAGCACCTCGGCCTGGCTGGATTTCCAATAGGCCTGCAGTTCCTCGAGATACGTGCGCGAATAGAAATCGTCGTCGTCGATCTTGGTCCAGATCGCACCTTTCGCCGCCGAAATCCCGAGATTCAGGCATTCGCCGATATTGGCCGATTCCGGCACCAGATGAACCTGTTCATTCTCCCGCAGGTTGGGCAACCCGTCGGGCATGGTGTCCATGTTCAGCAGAACGATCAGTTCCTTGTTGTCCCAGCTCTGTTCGCGGAACCGGGCGATGGCATCGGCTACGAAATCGGGGCGCTTGGACACAAGGATCGCCGAAACCAGCGGTGCGTCGAAATCGTCGCCGAACACATCCCGCCCCAGCAACGCGGTGCGGTCCTCACGGGTCCAGACATGATCCCGGTTCACCCGCCGGAACAGGCTGCGCCAGCGGCGCTCGTGAACCCATTGGCTGCGCCAGAGTTCCTGCAGCCGCAGCAAATCGTGAATGTCGAACACGCGGTCGAGTTCGCCAAGGATGCCATCGGTCTTTTCCGGCATCCCGAACAGGACCGGAATCGCGCCACTGGCAATCGAATCCAGTGCAATCTGCTCGATACCGGCCGGACCTTGCAGGCTCTTGGCCGGCAGCAGAACGATGCTGGCCTGTTGCATCAGATATCTTTGCTGCACTGCGCTGGGCGCTGAATAGGTTTCAGCGGGCACATGGTTGATGCGTTCCCGCAACCGCCGCGAATTGAAGTTGTAGCGGAACTCGGTGATCAGCAAACTGCAGGCCGTGGGAAGCGACAGGAATTCGGCGAAGCGAACGTCCTGGAACAGATCGGACCCACACGGCATCAGCATCAGGTCGGGGACGCGTTCGGTCAGCGACGCCGCAGTGCAGGCCGTGATGTCGGTGGCGCGGCGCACCGGTTCGACCCGCAATCCCTGGGCTCGCCATGGCTCCGGATCGCCGGTCACGCAAACACTGTCCGCCGCGCCCGCGCATTCGGCCCATTTCTGCGCGTTCAGTCCCGGTGTGGTCGCCCATAGCCGAAACGGTATCCCCGCGCGGTCGGCGGTTTCGATCAGGCCGCGTGCCGTTTCGTTCATGCGGCCATCCAGCCCGAAAAACGCTTGTTGCCAGTCACCCGGTCCGCTCTCCGGTGCGGTTTCGATCATCAGCAGATCGATATCCAGCGCCTCGACCTGGGTTTCATATTCGGCTTCGCGGATCCAGAACACGTCGCCCAGACTACAAAGACCGGCATATCCTTGCGGGGTACCGATGAACCCGATCCGCAATGAGACCTCGCAACGGTCGAGCAGGCGATTGCGTCGCTGCACCCAATCCTGCATGTGCCGGTCATCCGACAGCGAATCGATCACCGGTTCCCACACTCCGCGCGGCTCGAACCGTTTCGCGATCATGTCGATCTGTTCCAGCGGTATCCGTGATATGTCCTCGCAGGTCTTGGACCCCGCCGGCACTCCGCGCGCGATCGCCGCGCCACGGCGGCGTACGGACATATCCTCAACCGCAGCGCGCACGGCGCGGTAATTTCTCGGCCAGATCACGGCGAGCGGATTGACGCGGCAACTGTCGATGCGAACGGTCGGGCTTTCAGGCTCCAACCGCAGTTCCACCGCGTCGGGCGGTGGAATGACATAGCGTGGCGCCTCGGCGATGGCTCTGGTCAGGTCATCGTCGCCCGATTGACCAAATACCTCGACGCGCAGCGGGTTGCTGTGTGGCAACCGGTCCCGGTCGACCGCCAGCGCCGGCAACACCGTTTTCCCGTTCTTGTCGACCCACGTCACCGCAACCGTTGCCTGAAACGGCGCGCGAACAGCCTCGTCCGAAGACAGCCGCAGTCTGATCTCGATCACCTGACCGGGGCGGACCGCAAAACAGCAGAAGTCAGAACTCGCGCTGCCTATTTCTTCCATGCAACACCCCGGAAGATCCGGTCGTGTTCGATCTGGTCGCGATATCGCAGGATCAGGTTCATCATGTCGTCCATGACGTCATCGCTGAGCGGGGTCGGCTCAAGCCCGAGATCGATCAGCCCGGTATGCGTCGGATTATAGTAATGTTCTTCGGCCTCTTTACGGGGGTTCGGCAGGCTCTTGACGCTGACATCCAGCCCCAAGCGCTTGCCCGAGTCCTGCACCCGCGCGGCGAGGTCGTTGACGCTGAAGGTCTCGACGAACTGGTTGAACACGCGCAGTTCGCCCTTGTCGGCGGGGTTCTCGACCGCAAGCTTGACGCATTTCAGCGCGTCCTTGAGGTGCAGGTATCCTCGGGTCTGCCCGCCCTTGCCGTAAACGGTCAGCGGATAGCCTGCCACTGCCTGAACCATGAACCGGTTCAGCACGGTGCCGAACACCTCGTCATAGTTCAGGAAGGAATAGAGCCGGTCGTCGCCCTGGTTTTCGTCGGTCGCCAGCCCGTAGACCGGCCCCTGCATCAGGTCGGTCACCCGCAGACCCCAGACGCGCACATAGAACCACAGCAGGTCGGTATCGAGCACCTTGGTGGTGTGATAGAGCGATCCGGCCGCGCGCGGGAACAGGAACTTGTCCTTGCGGCCCTTGTGCTCGATCTCGATCCAGCCTTCCTCGATGTCGATATTGGGCGTGCCGTATTCGCCCATCGTACCCAGTTTCACCAGATGCGCGTCGGGCGTATGTGCGTTCATTGCCTGGATGACGTTAAAGGTCACACCGAGGTTGTTTTTCAGCGTCAGATCGGCGGCGGGCCGGTCGATCATCGAATAGGGTGCTGACGGCTGTTCGGCATAGTGGATGATCGTGTCGGGCTGAAACTCTTCGAACAGACCGGACATGAAGGTCCAGTCCTGCAGATCGCCGACACGCACGGTCACCTTGCAGCCCGATTTCTCTTCCCACAGCGCGGCGCGGCGGTCGAGATTGGGCACTTCGAACAGCGCTTCGTTGTCGGTTTCCCGCATCAGGCGGCGGCGCAGATAATTGTCGGCCACACAAACGTCATGCCCGGCCCTGGACAGATTCATCGCAGTTGGCCAGCCGATGTAACCGTCACCGCCGAGGATCAGAACTTTCATGTCGCGCCTCAATATCCGTTATCGTCAGTTTTCGAACCTGGATCCGAGATCGTCGGGCAGCACGCCCGGCTCGGCCAGCAACGCGCGGATCGCCGTCGCGTCGATCTTTTCCTCACGGTCCGAATGATAGACCGCGTCGCTCTTCTGCAGGTCGAGCGTATCATATCTGTAACGCTCGCGCTCTTCGGGGGTCATGCCCGACGGCAGCACCACCAGAAACTCAGACCCTTCCAGAATGCGGCTGCTTTCCTCGTCGGTGCTCAGCTCTTCCCACAGCTTTTCGCCGGGACGGGGGGTCGTGATCGCGATCTCGGGGCTGGTGCCGTAATGCGGGGCCAGCCGGTCGATCATCACCTCGGCCAGATCGGTGATCCGCAGCACCGGCATCTTGGTGATGAACACCTCGCCACCATGGGCGACGACCATGCTTTCGATCACCAGGCGCGCGGCCTGGGGCATGGTCATCACGAACCGGGTCATGCGCGCATCGGTCACCGTGACCGGGCCGCCATTTTCGATCTGCCGCACGAACAGCGGCACCACCGATCCGCGCGAACCCAGCACATTCCCGAACCGGGTGCAGGCAAAGGCGGTGTTCGCATCCGCGCTGCGCAGGAAATTCATCGCCGTGAACAGACGTTCGCCCATCAGCTTGGACGTGCCCATCACGTTGGTCGGGTTCACCGCCTTGTCGGACGAGGTGAAGATCACCTTCTGCAACCCGTTGGCCAGCGCCGCGCGACCAACCACTTCACAACCCTGGATGTTGACGTTCACCGCCGAAAACGGGCTGCGTTCGCAGGACGGCACATGTTTCAGCGCCGCGGTGTGGAAACACAGATCCATCGTCGAAAACGTGCGCATCATCTCGCGCTCGTCTGTGATGTCGCAATGGTAGAACCGAACCTGCGGATGCGCGCCGTGAGCCATTTCCATCTCGAACAGCGCGCTTTCGTTGTTGTCGACGACGCGGATGCAGTCGACATCGAATTCCAGCAATTGCTTGACGATCTCGCTGCCCACCGAACCGACTCCGCCGGTGACCACGATCCGCTTGCCGGAAAAAAACTGCTTCATTCCACCGCCCTCAAGGTCTGGTTTTCTCTGCCCCACAACTGGGGACGTCGCTTACCGTTATACGTTACTACTGGCAATAGCCGGTCCGGCGGGTTTCGGCCTTCTGTGCACCCGAAACCCTGTTCCCCTACGGTGATTGCGGACTGACCCCATCGCGGCGCGCACGTATCGTCCCGGCGAACCGCCGGGACCGGATCACGCCCGGATGTTGCGGGCGGATTCGCGGATCGCGTCGTACTGGCCCGACGGGCGGAACCGCCAAAGATATTCGGGCAGCACCGATCCGACGGTCACCGGCGTAATGCCCAGATCGGCGAAGCCGCGTGCACCCTCGGTAACGACGCTGTCACGCCCGAGGCCGCGCAACTGATCGCGGGTGACCACCCCGTTTGTAATGAGCCCGAAGCTCGCGACCTGCACCATGTCCAGCACAAACGCCATGATTCGGGCGATCCAGAACGGAATGTTCACGATGGGTCGCTTGCGGTTGATCTCATGCACCACGGTCTGCGCCAGTTCGCGCATCGTGTGCACCTCGGGGCCACCAAGCTCATAGATACCCGGTTCGGCGCGGCCTTCCACGGCCGCCGCCGCTGCCCTGGACACATCGTCGGCGAATACCGGCTGGAACCGCGTCCTGGCGCCGATGATTGTCAGGATCGGCGATGTGCGCGCCATCGAGCCGAGCCGGTTGAAGAACATGTCCTCGGGACCGAACACCAGCGAGGGCCGCAGAA
>CAYGNB010000034.1:0-4545 GCA_964351135.1 uncultured Rhodobacterales bacterium
CTCAGCTCGTGCAGCGGGATCGAAATCCGGTCGATCTGGGGCGTGCCGGTTTCGCTCCGCGCGTCGTTCTCGGTGGCCCAACCGGCGCCGGCGTCGGAATGGTCCACCAGCACGTCATACGAGGTCGCCTCGACATGCACCACAGACGCGATCGCACGGATCGAGACCGCCGATTTCAGCACCGACTGAACGGTTTCCGAGGTCTGCGGATCGACCAGGAACCCGCCATCGCCATTGACGGCTGTGGACATCGACTTGGCCTCGACCTCCAGCCCGCGCAGCGCGTCGTCGTCGCCGTTGCGCAGATAGGCGTTGAACGCCTTCTGATGCGGTGCGCCGGTGTCCGCCTCGGCGGCCAGATGCGGACGCGCCGCGATTTGAGATTTGCGATCCAGCATGGTCAGCCTCTCTTCCGTTTGCTGAAGTTTCGATTTCATGTCGTCCTGAAAGCCCTTGAACTCGCTCACAAAGCCGGCAATCGCCTGTTTGACTTCCTGAACGGCGGGCACAGTCTTCCCGGCCAAGGCCGAAGTTTCGGTCTTGCTCATCGGCACATCCCTCTGGAGTTGATGTTAAGGTTTGGTATTCGGCGCCTACCTGCGCGCCAGCTCCAGCCGCGCGCCCGAAAGCACCGCCGCCAATTCACGCAGGGCATCGTCGGTGCCAGGCGTTTCGCCCTTCGCCGCCACCCGCGCACTGGGCAGCATCGGAAAGGTCACCAGCGACACTTCCCAAAGCTCCAGTTCCTGCAAGAGCCGCCGGCCCTTGTCGTCTTTCACGGCCCGCTTGGTACGGTACCCGATCGACAGCCCGTCTATCGCACCCGCCGCGACCAGCGCCGCCGCCTCGCGGCCCAGGCGCGTGCCTTTCAGCAGGCGCCCCTTGACCCACAGGCCGCGATCGTCCTCGCGTACTTCGTCCCAGACGCCGATCGGCTGCGTCGGGTCGTGCTGCCACAGCATCTTCACCTTGCGCCCCGCCGCGCCCAGCGCCTGCAGCGATGCGGCATAGGCGCCCTTCTGCACCAGATCTCCCCCCTGATCGGCAACGCCAAACAGGCTTGCATATCCCTCGATTGCAGCATCGGCGCCCAGGCTCAGCCCCTCACCGACACGGGCAAATTTGGTTTCCAACCCGGTTTCATAATTCATTGTCGTATCTCCCGTCTTGCCTGCCGTTCCGGGCTCATCCCGCCGCCGGGCCAGTCATCAGCACCATCCGCACCGCCTGCGTCAGGATCGCCGCCGCCACGCCGTAGACCGCCAGCCACAGCCGCCTTTCCAGCCGCTCCATCAACTCTTCCAGCCGATCCAGCCGGCGGTTCAGATTCTCGTGATGGATCGCGCTGACCCGTTCATGGGCTGCGAGCCGCAGGCCAGGCGCACATTCGAACGCTTCGATCCGCCCCCGCAGATCATCCATCGGCCCCACCTTCGGGCAATGCCGGCAGGCCCAGAAGCGCCCGTTTCTCTGCATCGGTCAGAAAGTCCGCCGCCGCCACCCGCGCCCATTGCGCGTCACGCTCGGCCGCCAACGCGGGCACCTGATCCAGATCCGGCTTCAGTTCCAGCGCCTCACCGGCATAACCTGACAGCCAGTCCGACAGCGCCGCCGCCACCCGTGTCGCCAGCGGCAAAACCGTAAGGCGATAAAAGGCCCGGTTGGCCTCTTGGTAATTGGCATAGGTCGCGTCCCCCTGGATGCCCAGCAGCATCGGTGGCACGCCAAAGGCCAGCGCGATTTCGCGCGCCGCGGCATCCTTGGTCTTCTGGAACTCCATGTCGCTGGGCGAGAACCCCATCGGTTTCCAGTCCAGGCCGCCTTCCAACACCATCGGCCGCCCCGCGTTTCGGGCACCCTGATAGTTTGCGGCGATTTCGTCCGACAGCCGGTCGAACTGTTCCTGCGCCATCACGCCCTGCCCGTCCGAGCCCTTCCAGACCAGCGCGCCCGACGGCCGCGCCGCGTTGTCCAGCAACGATTTTGACCAGCGCGACGCCGCGTTATGGACATCCACCGCCGTCGCCGCCGCCTGCATCGGCGCGAACCCGTAATGATCGTCCTGCGGATGGAAACTACGGATATGGCAGATCGGCGACAGCGCCCCGGATGCGTCGAACCGATGCTTGCGCGCGCCGACACTGTATTCATAGGCCACCGGCCAGCCGTCACGCCCGGGCACCACCTTCATCCGGTCCGACCGCAGCACATGCAACTCGACCGGAACCCCGCCGTCGCCGCCCACCGCCTCGACATAAGCATCGCCCGACAGCAACAGCTGGCCGACAAGCGCCTCCAGCAGTTCGGCGCGCCCCTGCGCCGGGTTGGGCCGGGTCACCAGTGACAACAGGGGATGCGTGTCATAGCGGCGCTCGCGATCCTGCAGCACCAGCGGCAGGGCCGAGGCAGCCTCGGCGATCAGCTTGACCGACCTGAACCCGACCGGGTTACCCGCGAACCCCGTCCGGGTCAGCGATACGGTGTCACGCGCGCTCCACGCGACCCGGCCCGCGCCATGCCAGGCAACCACCGGCCCGGTGGCGCTCGCCTTGGCTTCCGGCGCGCCCTGCCCGGCCCCGCGACGCAAGAAATCAAATACCATTCCCGATGCTCCTGTCTGATCCCCATGGTCCGCCAAAGACGCCATCCGGCCCTTCGCGAACCCTTTTGCCTGCAATTCTGAAAGATTTCCGAAAGCCACCGCGCGCCGCTTTCGCAACACCCCGCATGGCCGCGCTCAGAGGGCGCGCACCCGCGGCCTTTTCCACGCCGCCGCCGGCGCGATCATCAGTTCGTGCAGCGCCCAGACCAGCGCGTCCACACGGTCGGGCGATCCAGACCCCTCGAACCCACGCAGCGTCATCAGGCACATCTGGTCCTCCAGATCGCCCAGCCCCGCCGCATGCCGGACCCGGCCCTGTTCGTAAAGCGCCGCAACCGGCTCGGCACGCGCCACCTTTCCACGACTTGCGTGAACAGCCCGATACGGCACCAGCGGGTCCACCTGCCGCAGTACCTCCTCGACCAGCCGTCCCCCCTGGTTGACCTCGGCCACCAAACGCTCCGCACCGTGACGCTCCATCGCCGCCACCGCCGCGCGGGCCCAACCCAGCGGGCCTTTGCCCTGCACCGTGCAATCCTCCAGCACCCAGGCGCGCCAATCCTGCGGCGGCCCCTGCATCTGGACACCGGCCACGACGATACCACAGGCGTCCGCACCGGCCCCACCGCTCACTGCGGGGTCCAGCGCAACGACGACCCGGTCCAGCGCCGGAACCTCTAGCACATGCGCCGCTTCCAGCATCGTCCCCGTCCACAGCGCACCTTCGGCTTCGGACACCAGAACGCCATCGAGTTCCTGTCGCCCCAGCCGCGTTCCGGCATAGCGCGCGCGCACTTCCTTGAGGAATCCCGCAGCCAGATTCGCACGGTTCGCCTCTGTGGGCGCATGCGTTGTGACAGTCGATTCGGCGGCCAGCAAATCCTTGAGCACCGCGACATTGCGCGGCGTCGTGGTCACGCAGACCTGCGGTCGCTCACCCAGCCGCAACGCGAATTGCAGCATGTCCCAGGTCTCTTCTGCCTTCTTCCACTTGGCCAACTCGTCCACCCAGGCCGCATCGAATTGCGGCCCACGCAAGCCTTCGGGGTCCTGGGCCGAAAACACCTGTGCCTCTGCACCGTTATCCCAGATCAGCTTGCGCTCCGACGCCTTCCAGACCGGCCGCCGGTCGGGCGGCGAACAGGCCAGGATGCCGCTATCGCCCTTGATCATCACCTCGCGTACCTGGTCATAGGTCTCACCCACCAGCGCGACCCGCCGCGCATGGCCCCGGTCCAGCGGCTTGGCGCCCTCGACCTGCGACCGCACCCATTCCGCACCGGCGCGCGTCTTGCCCGCGCCGCGCCCGCCAAGAATGACCCAGGACCGCCAGTCGCCCTCCGGCGGCAACTGATGCGGCAATGCCCAGAATTCGAAAAGAAAAGGGAGAGCGCAAAGCTCTCCCTCGCTCAGTTCATTCAGGAACGCGTCCTCCGCCGTGGCACCGGCGGAGGCGACCAAGGCGGCACCCGATCTCAAATCGAGCCTGCACAAGGTCGAGCGCGTATCCGCCGCGCGCAATTCCGGCCTGTCGGTTTTGCTGTTCGACAAAACACTCCTCCACCTTCTGGCAGGATCGGATCAGACCAACTGTCTGTGCCACCTGCCGGCTGCTACCCGTGATGTCCGCTTCCTCCCCGTTTTCGAGCTGCCGTTTCAGGTCTTGCGCCATCTGACGCAGCTCGCGAATCGAATCCTGCAGCGACTGAAGCAACTCGGCCGTCTGCGAAACCCGCTCCTCCGGGGTAATCAAAGTCATGTCTGCTCTTTGACCTCATGCGAGAGTGATCTCCGCACGAGAGAAATGAAAAGCGGCCGACAGGAGGTCATCCCGCGGCCGCTCGCCCACTTCTTCTAGCTTGACACAACTTATACGAGAACCCGCACTGCAAGTCAAGCGAAAACGCAACAGGCGCAACGGATAACCGTCCGTTATGGTTAAG
>CAYGNB010000034.1:4645-14889 GCA_964351135.1 uncultured Rhodobacterales bacterium
GCAAGTCAAGCGAAAACGCAACAGGCGCAACGGATAACCGTCCGTTATGGTTAAGGAAATCTTAAATGCCCGCCTTATCCCGAGGGCACACCCAGAACACAAACAGCAGCACTCAACAGCGCCAGCGCGAGAAAGGCAACGGCTTTGCCCCTGTCTGCGGGCCGTTTCCGGGCGGCTTCCCATGCAACCAGGCATTGCAGCCCATAGAATAGCGCAAAGGCACGGCTGGCGACCGAGATCACGACATTCACATCCATCGCCGACAACAGCATGATGCCGATCAATGCGATCAACCCATAGGCATGCCGCGCATCGATCCGCCCGTGGCTCAGTTGCCCGATCAGCCCCGCGTTGCCGACGCTGTCTGCCACCGAGGCGCTGAACTGGCTGGCGGTGGCCGCGACGGTCAGCGACAGCGGCAACACCGCCGCCACCATACCCGACACGGAAATGATCGCCGCGACACCGTCACCTTTGGCCAGGTCCACGAACAGGGGCGACAGCAGTATGAAAAACACAACATAAATGATACCCGACACCAACTGCGCCAGCTTCATGGCGCGGATACGTGTCGTGGCATCGAACTCGCGCCCCATGAACCGCGTGGTCTCGAACCCCTGCACAACGATCAGCAACCCCAGCAGCACCGGCACCGAACCCGCCGAAAACCGCCCCTCGGGCGGCATGACCGATGCACCGGTTTGCAACAGCCCGGCCGCATACAACGCCAGCGCCACCAGGAACCCGACGATCACCGACAGGTTCAACGCCGTCGTGTAGCGTTCCACCGACGCCACCTTGTCCACGCCGCCGCTCCACCCCAGCACGCCCAGCGCGGCAACCAGCGCGATGGCGATCGCCCGCGCGAGTGTTTCGCTCTGCACGCCTGCGGCTTCCAGCACGAAATGACCGAGCAACGACAGGTAATAGGCAATCGACACGAAATAGGCGAAGGCGAGAACCAGATGGCTAACCTCTTCGATAGACCGCAGTATGACGTCTGTCCCGTGCGCCAGCTCCGGCTCGACCACCCGAATGTTGTAGCGGATCGCCCAGCCGATCAGCGCCGCGATCACGATCAGCCCCGTCATGGCGGGCATCGCGTAACCGCCGAACTCGCGCGCAAGAAGCGGCGCCGAAACCAGAAACCCCGACCCGATAATGGATGCCAACGGCGTTACAGCCGCGCGCCACAGCGAGGTTTTCGAAAACGGCGACGCCAGCAAGGCCCAGAGGCAAACCAGCACTACAGCGGCAAAGACACCGGCAATCATCGGCTGCACCCTTCCGCAGCGCGCGACGGCGCCACGACGCGCCCAGCCTCACTCGCTCGCGCGCTGTGCCTCGATCTCGCGCCATTTGGCGACATTGCGATTATGCTCTTCCAGCGTTTCGGCAAAGGCATGCCCCCCGCTGCCATCGGCCACAAAGAAAACATAAGACGTGTTGTCAGGATTGGCCGCCGCCTCCAGGCTGGCCTGTCCGGGGTTTGCAATCGGCGTCGGCGGAAGGGCCGGTATGACATAAGTATTCCAGGGCGTTCTGGTTCGCAGTTCGCTCTGCCGCAGCCCACGACCCAGAACCGCTTTGCCCTTGGTTATACCATAGATCACCGTCGGGTCGGTCTGCAGCCTCATTCCCTGCTCCAGCCGGTTGACGAACACACTGGCCACCGCCCCGCGTTCTTCCGGTACACCGGTTTCCTTTTCGATGATCGAGGCAAGGATCAGCAACTCCTCTGGCGTCTGCAGCGGCAGCCCCTCGATGCGGCTCTCCCAGGCCGCGTTCAGCCGCAACTGCTGCGCTTCCTGCATCTGCGCCAGCAGCGCCGTGCGATCGGCGCCGGCCGTCACCTCGTAGCTGTCGGGCGCCAGCATCCCCTCGGGGGGCACGTCGTCCACGTCTCCGGCAAGGAATTTTGCCGCCTTGAGCCCCTCGACCACCTGCCAGCTCGTTACGCCTTCGGCCATCGCGATACGATACCGTGTGTCGGGTTCCGCGCGTTTCTCGGCAAAAACACCGGGTTCGTCCTCGGCCAGAGGATCAAAGGCGGCGACCTCTGCGAACTGCCCCGTCTCCGGGTCCAGATCCCGCAGCTGCGCGGACACACGCGTAACACCGATCCGATAGACAATCTCGGTGCCGCATGTACTGGCGCCGCCACGGGTCACGACATCGACGATTTCCTCCATCGACGCCCCAGCCGGCACCAGAAAGCTGCCCGCCTTCAGCTGCCCGGCCTTGTCGGCGTAATCAGCGCCCAGGCGAAAGATCATGCCGTTGGTGACCGCGCCCTGCGCTTCCAGATTACGGCTGACCGCCTTCATGTTGCTGCCGCGTTCCACGCGCAGGCAGATCGCGGCATCAAGCGGACCGGTCGATTGGTATTGGCGCTGCCCCCAGAGGATCAGCCCGCCCAACAGAAACAGCCCGACGATCAGCAGCGTCAGCGCGTTGGACGCAATACTGCGCCACATCAGCTGGCCTTTCCGAACAGGACGCTCGCATTGGTGCCGCCAAAGCCAAAGGAATTCGACAACGCGATGTTGATTTCGCGCTCCCTTTTCGCGTTCGGCGCCAGATCCACCGGCGTTTCCACTGCCGGGTTGTCCAGGTTGATTGTCGGCGGCGCCACCTGATCGCGAATCGCGAGGATCGAAAAGATCGCCTCGATCGCGCCCGCAGCCCCCAGCAGGTGACCGGTGGCGGATTTGGTCGACGACATTGTGACGGTACCCGCAGAATTGCCCAGCAGCCGTTCGACCGCCGACAGCTCGATCACGTCAGCCATGGTCGATGTACCATGCGCGTTGATATAGTCGATATCCGCCGGTTCCAGCCCGGCATCGGACAGCGCCGCGCGCATCGACCGTTCACCGCCGTCGCCGTCTTCGCTCGGCGCGGTGATGTGATAGGCATCACCCGAAAGCCCATAGCCCAGCACCTCGGCATAGATTTTCGCACCGCGCGCCTTGGCGTGCTCGTATTCCTCCAGCACCACGACACCCGCGCCTTCGCCCATCACGAACCCGTCGCGGTCTGCGTCATAGGGGCGGCTGGCCGCCTGCGGATCGTCGGCCCGCTTGGTGCTCAGCGCCTTGCAGGCATTGAACCCGGCAATGCCGATTTCACAGATCGCGGCCTCGGCACCGCCGGCCACCATCACGTCGGCATCGCCATATTTGATCAGGCGTGCGGCATCGCCGATGGCATGCGCCCCGGTCGAACAGGCCGTGACCACCGCGTGGTTCGGTCCCTTGAAACCGAACCGGATGCTCACCTGACCCGAAATCAGGTTGATCAGCGCCCCGGGGATAAAGAACGGCGACACCCGCCGCGGGCCCTTGTCGCGCAGCAACAGCGTGGTTTCGGCAATCGAATCCAGCCCGCCGATGCCCGAGCCGATCATCACGCCCGTACGCAGCCGGTCTTCTTCGGCCTCGGGCGTCCAGCCGGCATCGTCCACCGCCATCTGCGCCGCGGCGACACCGAACAGGATGAACTTGCCCACCTTGCGGCGTTCCTTGGCCTCCATCCAGTCGTCGGGATTGAAAGATCCGTCGCTGCCATCGCCCAGCGGAACCTCGCACGCATAGGTGGTGGCCAGCGCGGACGCATCGAACGAGGTGATCGGCCCGGCGCCGGATTGCCCGTCCAGGATGCGTGCCCAGCTTTCCTCGACACCGCTGGCCAGAGGTGTCACCAGCCCCAGCCCCGTAACAACCACTCTGCGCATCAACTGCCCCTTCAGCGTTTTCCTTGAACTCTGCTCATATCAAGCTGTAACCCGCCGGGGCAAGTGCACAAAGCCTTGACCGTCAGCCGTTTTCGGCCATCTTTCGCCCGCTCCGCCCCACCGCTGGCGGTTCAACCGCTGTATGAATGCAAAGCGTGCAGCTACCACTGTTGAACCGATCTTCATGATCGGATCGGCCGACCCAGGGGGCCGCGCAGGCAATCGTGTTTGCCGGTGCCCGGTTTCGCCCAAACGGGCTGCTACAGGAACTCCGCCACCGGTTCGGGTTCCGGTCGCGCAACGGCCAGCGCCTCTTCCAGCGTGAAATCCCTGCGGAACAGCGCCCGCCCAATCAGCGCGCCCGCGATGTTATGCACATATTTGAGCCGGGCGATGTCGTCCGTGCTGCGCACCACACCGGACGCGATCACCGGTGTGCGCGCCTGCGCGGCCAGCCCCGAAATCAGCCCCAGCGGCGCCTCGACTTCTTCGACATCCGCGTCGATATCGGTGACGATGATCCCGGCAAAGGGCGCATTGCCAAAGGCGGCGATGAACGCATCTGGGGTAAAGGCGCTGGAACTGCGCCAGCCCTCGGTCATCACCTGCCCCTGCCAGACATCGACCGCCAACACGATCTGGTCCGGGTGGCGTCTGGCCAATTCGCTGACCAGATCGGGCTCGATCGCCGCCAGCGTGCCGATCACGATCCGCCCGGCGCCCCGGTCGATCCAGTGTTCGACCTGTTCGCGGCTACGAAACCCACCGCCCAGTTGCACGGGAATACCGGCTGCGCGGATGATCTCTTCGACCAGCGCGGCATTGTCGTCCCGCCCGTCGATCGCGTCGAGGTCGGTCAGGTGCATCCATTCGGCCCCTGCGGCGGCAAAACCGCGCGCGGTTTCGACCGGGTCCACATGCCAGATCGTTGCCGCATCCAGCCGTCCCCGGTCCAGCGTCACGCAACGCCCGCGCTGCAATTGCATCGTCGGATAGATCAACATGACCTTGCCCCCTCGCTGATGGTCACATGCATTGACTATAACATAGATGCGCGCACCGGTGGGTGATCCACACAATTCGGCACTGCCTGTCCCGTTTGCGGCGTGACGCGCCGCCGCGTCGCTCAGATCCAGCCCGGCGGCCCGTCGCGGCGCAGCAACAGCACCGAATCGCCATTGTAGTCCGTCTCGCGCAGACCGCGATAACCCAGCCGCGCGGCGACATGTCGCGAAGCGATGTTGTCCGTACTCAGCATGGCGCATAGCGGCCCCGGCATCACCCGATCGAACCAGTCATGCGCCGCCCGCGCCGCCTCCAGGCCAAGGCCCCGGCCCTGAGCTTCCGGCGCAAGCGCCCAGCCCGCCTCGGGACAGGTATCGAAATCCTCGCCCAGATCACGCCCGCCATGAAAGAACCCGGTTTGTCCGACCACGCGGCGGCTTTGCCGGTCGACGATGGCCCATTGCCCGAACCCGGCCATCGCCCAATGACCTGCGTTCTGCGTGAATACCTCCCACGACCGGGCGCGGTTACGCGGTCCGCCCGTGAACCGGGTCGTTTCCGGCAGTGTCCATATCTCGGCAAAACGGTCGAAATCCTCGGGCCGCATCCCGCGCAGGGTCAGCCGGGCCGTGTTGATGCCGGGAATGCTGCGCATCATGATGGCGAACGCTCCTGTCCCGGGCAGGTTTACATGGCATTCCGAAACGAAAGGTTAGCGCGGCCCGGTCTGTCCTGCACCGGCCGATGATCGCGCAAAACAAAAAAACGGCGCCCCGCCGGGGCGCCGTCTGAATCCGTTCCGGTCCGAGAAGGATCAGGAGGCTTCGGTGATGAACTTGACCGCGTCGCCAAAGGTCTGGATGGTCTCGGCAGCGTCATCGGGGATCTCGATGCCGAACTCTTCCTCGAAGGCCATCACGAGTTCCACGGTATCAAGGCTGTCAGCGCCCAGATCGTCGATGAACGAGGCGGCTTCGGTCACTTTGCCTTCTTCAACACCCAGGTGTTCAACAACGATTTTCTTCACGCGGTCTGCGACGTCGCTCATGTCGGTTCCTCATTCCATTGCGGGCATTCTGCCCATTGCTGCCCGGACCCGCCTGGGCCGGACGTATTCGCCCGCAGCGGGCAGTTAATCCCGGACGCACCGGGTACGGTGTACCGTGACATACGGCCCGGCCACCCAATCATGCGCCGCCTATAACACACAAGCCCCCTTTGGCAAACGCTTTCGCGTTGGCACGGCCCGCGCAGATATGCGGCTCGATTTCACAACCGTTTCCAGATAGGAAGCCCCCTCTCCCCTGACAACAGCGAAGTGCAAAACAATGCGATCCAATGCCGCGCAACCGCCGCGAAACAGCCGGTCACACCATGCAGTTACAGCATGGCCATGCCGCCATTCACATGCAGCGTGCTGCCGGTGACATAGCCCGCCTCGGGACTGGCCAGATAGAGTACCGCGGCGGCGATCTCGTCAGGTTCCCCCATCCGGCCGGCCGGCACCTGGCCCAGGATACCCGATTTCTGGTCGTCGGTCAGCTTGTCGGTCATCGCGGTGGTGATGAACCCCGGCGCCACCGCGTTCACGGTGATGCCCCGGCTCGCCACTTCATAGGCCAGCGATTTCGACATGCCGATCATGCCGGCCTTGGACGCCGCGTAATTGCCCTGCCCCGGATTGCCGGTCGCCCCCACGACGGACGAGATATTCACGATCCGGCCCCAGCGCGCCTTCATCATGCCGCGCAGCACCCCGCGGCACAGCTTCATCGTCGCGGTCAGGTTCACGTCGATCACGCTCTGCCATTCCTCGTCGGACATGCGCATGAACAGGTTGTCGCGGGTGATACCCGCATTGTTGACCAGAATATCGACCGCCCCCATCGCCTCGGCCGCCTGTTTCGGCAACGCAGCCACCGCGTCGGCGTCGCTCAGGTTGCAGGGCAGCACATGGGCGCGTTCGCCCAGTTCGTCCGCCAGCGCCCGCAGCGGTTCAACCCGTGTGCCGGACAGGCCAACGGTCGCCCCCGCACCATGAAGGGCCCGCGCAATCGCGCCACCGATGCCGCCCGACGCCCCGGTGACCAGCGCCGTCTTTCCGTTCAGATCGAACATGTCCCATCTCCCTGCCACGCTCCGGCGGCACAAAAGTTGTCAAAACGCATGCGCAGGAATCTCTGCAAAACCGCTGCGCGTTAACCCAGATCCGCCGCTGCGGCCTTTGCCTCGTCGGGCGTGCCCACCGCGCGGCTGACGATAGCCCGGTCGATCTTGCGGATCATTCCCGACAGCGCCTTGCCCGCACCGATTTCCCAGACCTCGGTCACCCCTTGCGCGGCGATGAACATCACGCTTTCGCGCCAGCGAACCGACCCGGTGACCTGCTCGACCAGCAGCGCCCTGATCTCGTCCGGATCGCTGACCTGCGCGGCCCGCACATTCGCCACCAGCGGCACCGCCGGTGCCTTGATCTCCACCTGCGCCAATGCCTCGGCCATCACATCGGCGGCAGGCTGCATCAGGGCACAATGGAACGGTGCGCTCACCGGCAGCATCACCGCCCGCTTCGCGCCCTTCTCCTTGGCGATCCCGGCGGCGCGCTCGACTGCCGCCTTGGCGCCCGACACCACAACCTGCATCGGATCGTTGTCGTTGGCGGCCTGACAGACCTCGCCTTGCGCGGCCTCGTCCGCCACCGCGCGCACATCGTCCAGCCCCAGGCCAAGAATGGCCGCCATCGCGCCCTCGCCCACCGGCACGGCCTCTTGCATGGCGCGCCCGCGCGTGCGCAGCAACCGCGCCGTATCCGCAACCGACATCGCGCCCGCTGCGGCCAGCGCCGAATACTCGCCCAGCGAATGCCCCGCGACAAAGGCCGCCGCATCAATACCGACCCCTTCGGATTCGAGCGCACGCATCGCGGCAAGCGACGTCGCCATCAGGGCCGGTTGCGCATTCTGCGTCAGGGTCAGTTCGGCGATATCGCCTTCCCAGATCAACGTGCTCAGGCGTTCGCCCAACGCGTCGTCCACCTCATCGAACACCGCCTGCGCCGCGGGGTAAGCTTCGGCCAGCACCCGGCCCATACCGATGGTCTGTGCGCCCTGACCCGGAAAAACGAATGCCCTGCTCATCTGCCCTCTCTTGACCCCAAGGTTTCAGGACCCGGCATAGCCCGCACGACGCCAAAGGGCAACGCCCGGCGCCATCGTTGAAAATTTTGCCCGTTTCGTGCTATGGTAGTATCCTGATTTCAGAAGCCATATCATTCGTGAAGGCATTTGTTTATTTGGAGGGCGACATGATCCGAGCCCTGATTGTACTGCTATTGACCGGAGCGGCGCTGCCCGTTCTGGCCGCAGACGTGCAATTTCAGCTCTCGCGCGGGGACCAGGCACGCGCGACCACCAACATCCTGCTGTTCGATGCCCCGCCCAACCAGTCCGTGTGGACCCGGCAGACCGCCCAGGGCATCCTGCATCCCAGCACGAGAGGGTTGCAGTTCTACCCGCTGGGCAAGGCCGATGACGGCTACAAGGTGGCGGAACCGACCGTGGAATTCGGCAGTACGGTGCTGGTCACCAACATGGTCGATCTGCTGCAGGACGGACAGGTGCAGCGCTGGATACAGGTGGCCGACCCGGCCCAGCCGGACAAACCGCTCGGCTGGGCGGTCTGTCGCCCGCCCGACGGCGCCTGTTCCGGGCTGCAACCCATGGAAGGAACCAACTGATGGCTGGATCCGACCCCCAGGGCATCGCACCCGAAATCACGGCGCCGCCCGTGCCGGCGCCGGAAGTCGGCGCCACCCTGCCCCCCGAGATCATCGATGCGATCCAAGCCACCCAGGTCTTCGTCAATCTCTTCGGCATCGAGCTGACGCGGCCGATCGCCCTGCTCGGTCTGGCGGCGGTGCTGTTCTATTTCGGCGTCGCGCTGTCCTTCGTTCTGCGTCTCAACGGCTCGGTACATTGGAGCCGGGTTCTGGCCGCGTCCATCGTCGTGTTCTTCCTGTGCAGCCCGGCGTGGTCCTACACGCTGGAGGGCAACTGGCGCGATGCTTCGATGCCGCTCCTGGATGACGTGTTCCGCTGGGCTTCGGGCGCGGCACCATTGCCGCGCAACCTGTTTGCGCTGGGGCTGGTCATCCTGATGGGCATGATGAGCTGGCCGCTGATGTTCTTCATTGTTTCCGGTGCGCGCAGGCTGCTGCGGCCATCGGATCCGCCCGCTGCACCCGGCTGAACACGATATGTGCACCTGCACGCAGCGCCGCCGCTTGAGCCGGCCGCAATCGTCCATATCCTGACAGGCAACCGACAGGAGCGACGGGATCATGGGCCTGCACAACACCGCTGCGCGCTATGGGAGCCTTGCAAGGGCGCTGCACTGGCTGACCGTCCTGATGATTTTTGCGATCATCCCGCTGGGCATCGTCGCCAATGACGCCGCACATGCCGTGCGCGCGCCCGGTGCCATGCCCGACGCGCAGGATCTGGCGCGGGCCGCCACGCTGTTTTCCCTGCACAAGACGCTGGGCGTGGCAATATTTCTGCTCGCACTGCTGCGTGTCGCCTGGGCGGCGGGCCAACCCAAGCCGCGACCGCTCCACCCGGACCGGCGGATCGAGACCTGGCTGGCGGACACCGTGCACTGGCTGCTCTATGGCTCGATCCTGCTGGTGCCGCTGACGGGCTGGGTCCATCACGCCGCAACGACCGGCTTTGCGCCGATTCTCTGGCCGCTGGGGCAGTCGCTGCCCTTCGTCCCAAAGAGCGAGGGTCTGGCGGCACTCACCGCCGGGCTGCATGTGGTGCTGGAGCGGGTTCTGGTCGTCGCGATCCTGCTGCATGTGGCGGGCGCGCTGAAACATCACTTCATCGACCGCGATGCAACGATGCGACGGATACTCCCGGACCGGGGCGATCTGCCGATACCGCCGGATGGGCACCATGCCCGTCTCATCGCCCCCCTCTCGGCGCTGGCGGTCTGGGCGGTCGCGCTGACCATAGGTGGCGGGCTGGGGCTCTATACTCCGGCGGACCGGCCGGCCACCGCAGGTGACGCCGCCACGACCCTCGCCCCTGTACCGTCGGACTGGCAGGTCGAGGAGGGTACGCTGTCCATCACCGTGACCCAGCTTGGTTCGACGGTCGAGGGGCAGTTCGCGGACTGGACCGCCGCCATCCGCTTTGACGATCCGCCCGCACCCGGCCCCGCGGGACAGGTGACGGTGCAGGTGTCCATCCCGTCGCTGACGCTGGGCTCTGTCAGCGCGCAGGCGCTCGGCCCCGATTTCCTGGATGCCGAGCGCCACGCCACAGCCACCTACGAGGCCGCGCTGTTCCGGCGTGAGGCCGGTTATGTGGCTGAGGGGACGCTGGACCTGAACAGTAAAAAGCTGCCGCTAACGCTACCGTTCGACCTGACAATCGACGGAGACCGGGCGACGATGACCGGCCAGACCACGCTGGACCGGCGCGACTACGGCATCGGCGAC
>CAYGNB010000035.1:0-14823 GCA_964351135.1 uncultured Rhodobacterales bacterium
TGGCCGGATCGCGACGCCCCACAATCTCGCGATCCGGGCGGTCACGAACGATGTGGCACTTTCGCACCGATGGACAGGGCGGTAAGCCATCATCATGCGTCTGATCCTGCTCACTGTCCTGACGATGTGTGCCTTTGCGTCGAATTCACTGCTGAACCGGCTCGCGGTCGAGGGCGGCTACGCCGACCCCGGTGCCTTTGCGGTGGTGCGGACAGCAGCCGGCGCCGCGATGCTGGTGGCGCTGGTGCTGATCCGTCGGCGCAGGCTGATACTGACTGGGTGGAAACGGCTGATCGGCGCGGGGTCGCTGGCGCTGTATATGCTGGGGTTTTCGAGCGCATATCTCACGCTGGATGCGGGCGCGGGCGCCCTGATCCTTTTCGGCGTGGTGCAGATGTCGATGCTGGCGATCTCGGCGGCGCGCGGCACCGTACTGCGCCGGCCGCAACTGGCGGGGGCTGGTGTCGCGCTGGCCGGTCTGGCGGTTGTTCTGTGGCCGGGCGCCGGGGCGCTCGTCGATGTCGGAGGCGCGGTGCTGATGGCGGTGGCCGGACTGGGTTGGGGTATCTATACGCTGGCGGGCCGGGGCGAACCCGATCCGCTGGCTGCAACCGCGGCAAATTTCTGCCTCGCCCTGCCTGTCACCGCGCTGGCGCTGACGGTGGCTGGCGCCGGGCTGACCCCGCTGGGTATCCTGCTGGCGGTGCTGAGCGGCGCGGTCACCTCGGGGCTGGGCTATGCGTTGTGGTATGCGTTGCTGCCGCAGCTTCAACCGGCGGTGGCGGCTACCGTGCAGCTGTCGGTGCCGCCGCTGGCGGTGATCGGCGGCGTGGCGTTCCTGGGCGAAACGGTGGGGCTGCGGTTCGTACTCGGCGCCATCCTGGTGGTCGGCGGCATTGCGCTGTCATCGCGACCCAGCCTGCGCCTCTCTGTCCGATCCTGAGCTTTCATTGCCGGTGCAACCGGCGTATGCGGGGGCCATGCGCACCCTGGCCCTGATCCTGCTGTTCTGGCCCACCCTCGCTCGGGCGGACTGTATCGTGC
Organism: uncultured Rhodobacterales bacterium; assembly: GCA_964351135.1. Taxonomy (GTDB): domain Bacteria; phylum Pseudomonadota; class Alphaproteobacteria; order Rhodobacterales; family Rhodobacteraceae; genus Pukyongiella. Next base: position 1,045 of record CAYGNB010000035.1, read on the forward strand.
TGCTGCACGGCCTGGCGCGCACGGATGCGTCCTTTGCGGTGATGGAAGAGGTCTATCGCGCCCGTGGCTACACGGTCGTGAACCCGGAGTACCCATCGACCGACCTGCCCATTCCGGCGCTCGCCACGGTGCCCGAACATGCGATGGCGCGCTGCGGGGCCGGCGAAACGGTGCATTTCGTGGCTCATTCCATGGGGGGTATCCTGATCCGCTACTGGTTGGCGGATGGGCTGCCCGACCGGTTGGGCCGGGTGGTGATGCTGGGGCCGCCCAATCAGGGCACGGAACTCGTGGACGCGCTGAACGACTGGGAGGTGTTCGGCCTGCTCAACGGCCCGGCAGGCCAGCAGCTCGGCACCGGGCCGGACAGCCTGCCGCGCCGGCTGCCGGCGGTGAATTTCCCGCTGGGCGTGATTGCCGGAGACCGTTCGCTGAACCCGTGGTTTTCGTCGCTGATCCCCGGTCCCGACGATGGCAAGGTATCGGTCGCATCGACCAGGGTGGTCGGGATGAGCGGGCATATCGTGCTGCCGGTCACGCATACCTTCATGATGAACAATCCTCGGGTCATGGCCGAAGCCCTGCATTTCATCGAAACCGGCCGGTTTTCACCCGACCTGACATGGATGCAGGCGGTCGAGGAACTGATCGCGGAAAAATGCGCCGGGTCCGATTGCGAAGCGGGTCAGGATCAATGACCGCGCTGCGTTGCGATCTGACCGGTGCACAGGTGCTGTTGCCGGGGCAGGGGCTGGTTTCGGCGGCCCTGGCGATTGCCGATGGTCTGATCGCCGAGGCACCGGTTGGGTATGCGGTCGATCTGTCCGGCTTCCTGCTGCTGCCCGGGATCGTCGACATCCACGGCGACGGGTTCGAGCGTCATGTCGCCCCGCGCCGGGGGGCTATGGCACAGCTCGAAGAAGGCGTGATCGCCACCGGAGCAGAGCTGGCCGCCAACGGTATCACCACCGCGGTTCTGGCGCAATTCCACAGTTGGGAGGGCGGGTTGCGCGGCCCTGAATTCGCCGCGCGGTTCTTTGCCGCGCTGGCGCTGGCGCGACCGCATGTGGTGACCGATCTGATCCCGCAACTGCGGCTGGAAACCCATCTGCTAGACGATTTTGCGGCACTGCCCGCGCGGCTGGCGGATTGGGGCGTGGACTATGTGGTGTTCAACGATCACCTGCCGCATGACCGGCTGGCTGCCGGGCGTCGGCCGCCTCGGCTGGCCGGGCAGGCGCTGAAGGCGGGCCGTAACCCCGAGCGGCATTTCGAACTGCTGCAGGCGCTGCACGCGCGCGGACCCGAGGTACCGGCGGCGCTGGATGCGCTTTGTGCCCGGTTGGCGGCGCAGGGGGTGCGCATGGGTAGCCATGACGACCGGACTGCGCGGGACCGCGCCGCATGGGCGGCGCGCGGTGTCCGGATCGCCGAGTTCCCCGAAACCGCCGAGGCCGCCGAAGCCGCGCGGGCCGAGGGCAGCGGCATCATCCTGGGGGCGCCGAACCTCGTGCGCGGTGCATCGCACAAGGGCAATGTCAGCGCGCGGGATCTGGTGGCGGCGGGGCTGTGCGATGCGCTGGCCTCGGACTATCACTATCCGTCGCCGCGCCGGGCGGCGCTGGCGCTGGCCGATAGCGGCACACTGGAGTTCGCCGCAGCCTGGGCGCTGGTGTCCGAGGGGCCCGCGCGCCTGCTGGACCTGTCCGATCGCGGCCGGCTGGCGCCGGGCCTGCGCGCCGATCTGGTTCTGCTGGACGAGGCCGACGGGCGGGTTGCCGCAACCATCGCCGGTGGCCGTGTGGCCTACATGCAGGGCGATGTCGCGGCCCGGTTCTGTACCGGTCCGTCGCACGTCTGATCCGTTTGCGCCGGGCGGACCCGGACGGGTTTCAACGGTGGATGACGCGGTTGGCGTGTCCCATCTTGCGGCCGGGGCGGGTTTCGGCCTTGCCATAGAGATGCAGCGCTACGTCCGGGTCGCGGGCCAGATCGGGCACCCGGCCCATGTCGTCGCCGATCAGGTTTTCCATCACGACATCCGCATGCCGCGCGCCGTTACCCAGCGGCCAGCCCGCCACCGCGCGGATATGTTGTTCGAACTGGTCCACGACACAGCCGTTCTGGGTCCAGTGGCCGGAGTTATGCACCCGTGGCGCGATCTCGTTGACCACCAGCCCGGCATCGGTCACGAACAGCTCGACCCCCATCACACCCACGTAATCGAGCGCGCCGAGGATACGCGCGGCCAGCAGGATCGCGTCGGACCGCAGGCCGGGGCGCAGTTGCGCGGGGACGGTGGTCGTGCGCAGGATGCCGTCCTTGTGCACGTTTTCGCCGGGATCGAAACAGGCGACTTCGCCGGTCAGGCCCCGCGCGGCAATGACCGAGATTTCCCGGTCGAACCGGACGAAACCTTCGAGAACCGCGGGCGCGCCGGCCATGTCGGCCAGCGCCGCCGCCGGATCGCCGTCGGGGTCCAGCCGCACCTGACCCTTGCCGTCATAGCCGAAGCGCCGGGTTTTCAGGATCGCCGGGCGTCCGATCGCGTCGATGGCGGTTTGCAGGCTGGCGGCATCGGTCACGTTGGCATAGGGCGCGGTCGCCAGCCCCAGATCGCGCAGAAAGGTCTTTTCGGTCAGCCGGTCCTGGCTGACCCGCAGCGCCTCGCGCCCCGGTCTGATCGGGCGGTGCCGTTCCAGAAGATCGAGCGCGTCGGTGGGGATATTCTCGAACTCGTAGGTAATCACGTCGACCGAGGCGGCGAAATCGGCCAGCGCGGCGTGGTCGTCATATCCGGCGGTGGTTACCCGGTCGGCCACCTGGCCCGCGGGCGGGTTCGCCCCCGGCTCGAATACGTGGCAGTGCAGCCCCAGCCGCGCCGCGGCCATGGCAAGCATACGGCCCAGCTGGCCGCCACCCAGAATACCGATCACGGCGTCGGGGCGAAGGGGGGCATTGGGGTCAGTCATCGTTCGGTGTCTCCAGCCGCGCCCCGATGGCGGACAGTGCGTCCCGCAGGGCATCATGGGCGCCGCCGTCGCGCAGCGCGCGGGTCATTTGCAGGCTCAGCGTGCCCTCGGTCGCCAGCGCGTCGCGTTCGGCGGCGAGGCGCCCGGCGCCGCTCTTGTCCATGCTGGACAGGAACCCCGCCAGCAACTGCGTTGCATAAAATTCGGCCCCGTCCGTGTCGCCGGTCCGTCGGCCCAGCCACTCCGCCCCGGTTGCCATCAGGTCGAGCAGGCCGGGGACCATTGCGCAGATGGCGAAATGGTCATTCAGCGCCGCCTCGCCGGTCACGGGGACAACCGGATTTTCGGGGGAGAAGAGCTGGGCCAAAAGCCGGTCGTTGCCAAGGGCGGGCAGGGGGCAGCCGCCGGTTTCGAGAAAGCCCAGCGGGATGGTCTGAGTGATATCGGTGGCGGGGCTGCAGAGCTGCGTCAAGTCGGCACGGGACACCCCGGCCATGACCGACACGATCTGCTGATTGGCGCGAAAACCCAGCGGCGCCAGAACCTCGGTCGCCGGATGAGGGCGCAGGCAGAGAAAAACGATGTCGCTGCGGTCGATTACGCCCTGCGGGTCGTCGACCAAGACACCGCAGTCAGTGGCGAGCCGGGCCGAGATTTCGGCATTGCGCCGGGTCACGGCGATCTCGTGTCCCTTGGCCGCCAGATGCCGCACCATGGGTGCGGCGATCTCGCCGGTGCCGATGAACCCGATGCGGTTCATGCGTCGGGGGTCTCCTGCGGTTCCTCCGGGATCGACGCCGAAAGCGCCGCGCGCCAGGCGTCCAGCCGTTCGGCCAGCGCCGGGTCGGAAACCGCGAGGATCTGCGCCGCCATCAGCCCGGCATTGGCCGCGCCCGCAGCACCGATGGCCATGGTCGCAACCGGAAAACCGCGCGGCATCTGCACGATGGAATAGAGCGAATCGACGCCCGACAACGCACGGGTCTGCACAGGCACACCGATCACCGGTACCCGCGTCTTCGATGCCATCATGCCGGGCAGATGCGCCGCCCCGCCGGCCCCTGCGATGATCGCCTTCAGCCCGCGATCCGCCGCGGCGCGGCCATAGTCCCACAGCCGGTCGGGCGTGCGGTGCGCCGATACGATCCGGGCCTCGTAGGCGATGCCGAGCTCGTCGAGAATGGATGCCGCCTCGCGCATGGTGGGCCAGTCCGACTGGCTGCCCATGATGATGCCTACCGATACGTCGCCCATGCCGTGCCCCTATGCCACGCCGTTCAAAGAGCGGGCACTATAGCCGGATTGCGTGTGCTGGCAATGATTTCAGCGGTGGTCGTCAGGCAATGATGTCGGGGGTCAGCCGATCCTCGATAACTGCGATCATGTCCTTAAGGCGCAGCTTCTGCTTTTTGAGGCGCCGGATGGTCAACTGGTCGCCCGTACCCCGTTCCTGGAGCGCGTGTATGGCCTCGTCCAGATCGCGATGCTGACGGCGGAACACCTCGAGTTCCACCGTCAGCACCTCGTCTGTTTTCATCGGCACGTCCGAAGGTGCGTTCATTTGGGCGATTCGTCTCTGTGATCCTGTGTCCCCGAGATTAGCGCATCGGCGGGCGTTTCGCCTAGACCTTGTGGATACAGGGAATTGCCCCCATATTTCCCTTGCGCGGTTGCCGCATCCGGGGCCGCGCCGCACCGTCGCTTGTAATTGAAAAGGACGAACAACGTGTCGAAGCTGACTCTTGGCGCATACCCGCATATGCTGGGGTTCGAGCAACTGGAACGGCTGTTGGAACGCAGCGCCAAATCCGGCGCTGACGGGTATCCGCCGTTCAATATCGAACAGACCTCGGACTATTCCTACCGCATCACGCTGGCGGTGGCCGGGTTCGCCGAATCCGATCTGTCCATTACCGTCGAGGACCGCCAGCTGGTGATCCGCGGCCGTCAGAACGACGACGCCGACGGGCGGGTTTTCCTGCACCGTGGCATCGCCGCGCGGCAGTTCCAGCGCATGTTCGTGCTGGCCGACGGGGTCGAGGTGGGCGAGGCCGTGATCGAAAACGGTTTGCTGCACGTCGATCTGACCCGCGCGGTGCCCGAAGCCGTGGTGCAGAAGATCAACATCAGGAAAGGGTGAGCCATGAACACACCGTTTGACCATGATTTCGGCGGCCGTCCCATCGTCTATGTCAAGACGGTGGACGTGGAGCAGCTGCCCAGCGACGTGCGCGAGCAGGCCGGGGATCGCCATCACCTCTATGCGGTGCATGACGCCGAGGGGAACCAGCTGGCGCTGGTGGCCGACCGCAAGCTGGCCTTTGCGCTGGCCCGGCAGCATGACTTCAAACCGGTCGCCGTGCATTGAGTCTGTTCGACTTCGACTGGGTCGATGCCTTTACCGGCCGCCCCTTTGGCGGTAACGGCTGCGCCGTCGTGCATGGCGGCGCGGCGCTGAGCGACGACACCTGCATGGGGTTCGTCCGTGAAACCTCGCTGGTGGAATGTACCTTCACCGGCCCGTCGGACGTGGCCGATGTCAGAGTGCGCTACTTTCTCGCCAGCCGGGAAATCCCCTTTGCCGGTCACCCGACTCTCGCCACCGTGGCCGCCCTGCGCGATCGCGGGCTGATCGGCGGTGACCGGGTGGTGCTGGAAACCGGCGCAGGGCTGGTGCCGGTGGCCCTGGACGGCGATGGGATCGAGATGACCCAGGTGGCGCCGCAGTTCGGCGCCAGCCCCGATCCGGCGCTGGTGGCGCGCTGTGTCGGCCTGCCGCCCGATGCGGTGGCCGCGCCGCCGCAATTCGTTTCGACCGGATTGCCGTTCTGCATCACCGTGCTGCGCGATCATGCGGATCTGCGCGCCGCCCGGCTGAATGTCAGCGCCTTGCGCGATCTGGCTGCCGAGGCGGGGTATGGCGGCACGGATATGCTGGAGCCATTCCTGGTCACACTGATGGGAGCGACCGGTGACGGCGACACGTTTTCGCGGTTACTGATGGCGCCGCCCAGCCCGCCGGAGGACCCGTTCACCGGGTCGGCCACCGGCGCGATGGCGGCTTACCTATGGCGGCACGGGCTGATGGGCCGCGACAGTTTCGTGGCCGAGCAGGGGCACTGGATGGGCCGGCCGGGACAGGCGCACGTGACCCGGATCGGGCCCGCCGATGCGCCGGAGGGCGTGAAGGTGGCCGGGCGTGGATATGTGCTGATGCGCGGCACCGTCGATCTGCCCGATGGTTGAAACGCCCGCGATTGCCGTTTTGCCCTATGGCAGCCGGCTGGGGGGCGATCTGCCGCGGCTGTCGCTGGACCGCCTGAACTGGCCACTGGGCCGACCCGCGCGGTTCGACGGCGGGACTGTTGGCGACATGGGACGTGACGACCACCTGATCGTCTATCCCAAGACCGCAATGCATTTTCAGCCGCGCTGGGGGTGCCCGGCGCATGTGTCGATGATGGTGGTCGAGCCCAACATCATGCATGGCCATCACCTGCGGCTGCTGCGGCTGACCCATCGCCGGTTCTTTCGCGTGTTCAGCTATGACCGTGTTTTTCTGGCCCGTATTCCGAACGGGATCTTTCTGCCCTACGGCACCACCTGGGTGCCGGAATGGCGCGACCTCGACCTGACCAAGACCGCGCATATGTCGCTGATCGCCTCGGCCAAGCGCGATCACCCCGGCCACAAGCTGCGCCATGACATGGTCGCGATGGTGCAGGCCGAGGGGCTGGACGTGGCGGTGATGGGGCGGGGCTATACCCCGTTCGAAACCAAGGCGGACGGTCTCGCGCCGTTCCGGTTCTCGATTGTGATCGAAAACGTGCAGCAGGAGAATTACTTCTCGGAGAAGCTGATCGACGCAATCCTGTGCGACACCGTGCCGATCTATTGGGGCTGTCCCAATATCGGCGATTTCATCGACCCGGCCGCGATGGTAATCTGCAACACCGGGGATGAAATGCGCGACGCGATCCGCACCCTGGATGCCGGGGATTATGCCCGCATTCTGCCGGCGCTGCGGGCGGCAAAAGAGACGGCCGCAGCGTATTGCGACGTCGAAACGCGCGCAGCCCAGGCGCTGCACGCGTCGCTCTGACTGTTGGGCTGTCGGTCGGGATTACTCCTCGACCGGGTTTTCAACCGCGAGATTGCCCGGCTCTGACGGGATCGCCTGTTGATAGATCTGCTGATCCGCGATCGGTTCGGGCGGCACTGGCGGTTCGCAACCGGCGAGCAGGGTCAGGGGCAGGATCAGAAACAGGAAAATCCGTGTCATGGGTGGCCTCTTAGCTGGTATTTCATAGGGCCAGACTGCCAAAACATCGCCCCGCTTGCCAATGCCCCATGAAAAAATGCCCGGAAACACGGTGTTTCCGGGCATCAGAGTGTCATTTTTGCAGATGGTTCAGCCGGCGATCAGCCCCATGCTTTCGAGCTTGAGCAGCACCTGGTGGGCGCAGTTGTCGACCTCGACGTTTTCGGTTTCCACCCGCAGTTCCGGGTTTTCCGGCACGTCATAGGGATCGGAGATCCCGGTGAATTCCTTGATCTTGCCCTCGCGCGCCAGCTTGTAGAGCCCCTTGCGGTCGCGGCGTTCGCATTCCTCGATCGTGGTTGCGACATGAACCTCGACAAAGGCGCCGTAGGCTTCGATGTCCTCGCGCACGGCGCGGCGGGTGGTGGCATAGGGCGCAATCGGCGCACAGATGGCGATGCCGCCGTTCTTGGTGATTTCCGACGCGACATAGCCGATGCGGCGGATGTTCAGGTCGCGGTGCTCCTTGGAGAAACCCAGTTCGGAGCTGAGATTCTTGCGCACGATGTCACCGTCCAGCAGCGTCACCGGCCGGTCGCCCATCTCCATCAGCTTGACCATCAGCGCGTTGGCGATGGTCGATTTGCCCGAGCCGGAAAAGCCGGTGAAGAACACGGTAAAGCCCTGTTTGGAGCGCGGCGGATACCGGTTGCGCAGCTGTTCGACCACCTCGGAGAACGAGAACCATTCGGGGATTTCCAGCCCTTCGCGCAGGCGGCGGCGCAGTTCGGTGCCCGAGATGTTCAGGATCGTGACGTTGTCCTTGTCGGCGATCTCGTCATTGGGCTCGTATTGCGCGCGTTCCTGCACATAGACCATGTGTTTGAAATCGACCATCTCGATGCCGATTTCCTCCTGGTGTTCGCGGAACAGATCCTGCGCGTCGTAGGGCCCATAGAAATCCTCGCCGCTGGAATTCTTGCCCGGTCCGGCGTGGTCGCGGCCGACGATGAAATGGGTGCAGCCATGGTTGCGGCGGATGATGCCGTGCCAGACCGCCTCGCGCGGGCCGGCCATGCGCATCGCCAGGTTCAGCAGCGACATCGAGGTGGTCGAGGCCGGATATTTGTCCAGCACCGCCTCGTAGCAGCGTACGCGGGTGAAATGGTCCACGTCACCGGGTTTCGTCATGCCGACGACCGGGTGGATCAGCAGGTTGGCCTGCGCCTCTTTCGCGGCGCGGAAGGTCAGTTCCTGGTGCGCGCGGTGCAGCGGGTTGCGGGTCTGGAAGGCCACCACCCGGCGCCAGCCCACCTTGCGGAAAAAGGCGCGCAGTTCGTTCGGGGTGTCGCGGCGGGCGCGGAAATCGTAATGCACCGGTGTCTGGATGCCGACCACCGGGCCACCCAGATAAACCTTGCCGGCCACGTTGTGCAGGTAGTTCACCGCTGGGTGCGCGTCGTCATCAGCGCCGAACACCTTTTCGGCCTCATGCGCCTTGTCTGGGGTCCAGCGGTCGGTAACGGTCATCGTGGCGAGAATGACGCCTTCCTGATCGCGCAACGCGATGTCTTCGCCCAGGGTCAGGCCCTCGGCGAAATCTTCGGACACGTCCAGCGTGATCGGCATCGGCCACAGCGCGCCGTCGGCCAGCCGCATGTTGTCGACGACGCCGTTGTAATCCTCTTCCGACAGGAACCCCTTGAGCGGGTTGAACCCGCCATTCATCAGCAGTTCGAGGTCGCAGATCTGCCGCGGGGACAGGTCGTGGCTCTTCAGGTCGGCTGCTTCGATCTTGAGTTTCTGCGCGCTCTCGTAAGACACGTAGAGTTCGGGAATCGGGGCAAGATTGGGAATATGCATCTAGGTCTCTCGTCGGGATCGCGGATCAGTTGCCCGCTGCGTTATCTCGCGCGGGGTTAGACGCTTACGGCGCAGGGATTCAAGGCGTCTTCGACCCGATTCCGAAAATCGGGCCGAAATGACGCGTTTTTGCCAGAATCCGGGACGTTTGCGGATCAGCCGGTTTGTTCGGCCAGAAACCGTTCCGCGTCCAGCGCCGCCATGCAGCCCATGCCGGCGCTGGTCACAGCCTGCCGATAGATATGGTCGGTCAGGTCACCCGCGGCGAAAACGCCGGGGATCGACGTTTCGGTGCTGCCCGGCTTGACCTTCACGTAGCCGCCCATATGGGTTTCCAGCACGTCCTTGACCAGTTCGTTGGCCGGCGCATGGCCGATGGCGATGAACACGCCCTTGGCCGGGATCTCGGTGATCTCGCCGGTTTCGACATGTTTCACCTTCACGCCCTCGACGCCCAGCGGATTGTCGGTGCCGACCACTTCCTCGAGCGTATGGAACCACAGCGGTTCGATCTTGGGGTGTTTCAGCAGCCGGTCCTGCAGGATCTTTTCGGCGCGCAGTTCGTCGCGGCGGTGGACCAGCGTGACCTTGGACGCGAAATTGGTGAGGAACAGCGCCTCTTCCACTGCGGTGTTGCCGCCGCCCACGACGACGATTTCCTGTCCGCGATAAAAGAACCCGTCACAGGTGGCGCAGGCGGAGACGCCGAAGCCCTTGAATTTCTCCTCACTCGGCAGCCCGAGCCATTTCGCCCGTGCGCCGGTGGCCAGGATCACCGCGTCGGCGGTATAGACGGTGCCGCTGTCGCCGGTGGCGGTGAACGGACGTTTGGACAGGTCGAGATCGGTGATGATATCGCCGACCACGTCGCAGCCCATCGCCTTGGCATGGTCCTGCATCCGCACCATCAGGTCGGGGCCCTGCACCTCGGTGTCGCCGGGCCAGTTCTCGACCTCGGTGGTGGTGGTGAGCTGCCCGCCCGGTTCGATGCCCTGCACGAGCACCGGTTCCAGCATCGCCCGCGCGGCATAGACGCCGGCGGTGTACCCGGCCGGACCCGAACCGATGATCAGAACCCTGGTGTGGCGCGATTCAGTCATGTTTTTTCTCCGCTCGGCAGCCGGCGGAGGGGCCCGCCGGGTTTCGGATATAGACACCACGCATCGCGGCTTAAACCCCGATTCGATCAGGCGCCCGCCGCGATGCTGCATTGTGGCGAAACATTATTGCGCACGTTCACGGCACTGCTATAAGAAACGCAAAGAAGCAGGGGCATCGCATGGTCGCCACACGTTTAGATCCTATCGATCGGAAAATCCTGGCCGAGCTTCAGGGCGACGGGCGCATGACCAATGTCGAACTGGCCAAGCGTGTCGGTATTTCCGCGCCACCCTGCCTGCGGCGGGTGCGCACGCTTGAGGAAAACGGTCTGATACGTGGCTATCACGCGGATGTGGATGTCCGCGAGCTGGGCTTCGAGGTGCAGGTCTTTGCGATGGTCGGGCTGGACAGCCAGGCCGAGACCGAACTGGTCGCATTCGAGGAACGGTGCCGCGCCTGGCCCCTGGTCCGCGAATGCCACATGCTGAATGGTGAGGTGGATTTCATCCTCAAATGTGTCGCGCCCGACCTGAGCAGCTTCCAGAGTTTCCTGACCGGCGAATTGCTGACCACGCCCAACGTGGCCAGCGTCAAAACGTCACTGGTTATTCGCGGCGCCAAGGACGAGCCCGGCGTGCCGTTCGACATACTGGAAGAGCGCCTGAGCCGCAGCGCCTGAGGCGGCTCCGCATGGGGCTGCAAAGCCCTGGCAGGGCGTCTTTTCGCCGCGTATCCCGTGGTGCGGCGTTCGACCGCTGTGCATTTCGCGCGAGGTCTGGTTGTATTGCGGTGAATCACCGCCTTCCTTCCCCGGGGGCCTGCCCCCACAACAAACCGAGAACCGACATGACTCAGAAATTAGTCGCACCGCTTGCTGTTGCAGCAACCGCTGCCTTCGCGCTCCCCGCCGCCGCCGAGCTGAAATATGACAACGCGTCCGGGGGGTACGTCAAAATCTATGGCCAGTTCAGTCCGGCCTACCAGTCCGTGGATGACGGGCAGGACCGCAAGAGCACTTGGGTGGATAACGCCCATTCCAACAGCCGTGTCGGCCTGTGGGTGCGGCAGCCTTCTGCCGGGGGCGAGTTTTCGTTCAACTTCGAAACCGCGCTGGGCCTGCGCCCGTCGGACGGGGTCAGCCAGACCTTTACGCCGCAAGCGGCAGAATGGGACCGCACACGGCTGCGGAAGATCGACTTTGCCTATACGTCCGACAGCTGGGGTAAGTTCTCGGCCGGTCAGGGGTCGATGGCCACGGACGGCGCCGCCGATAACGATCTCGGCTCCAACGGCATGACCACCTATAACGGCATTCCCGACTTTGCCGGCAGCTTTGAATTCCGTGGCCCCACGGGGGCGCTGTCGGGTGTGAGCATCTCCGATGTATTCTCGAGCCTCGACGGCGGCCGTCGCGCGCGTATCCGGTATGATACCCCGACCTTTGCCGGTTTCTCGCTGTCGGCGGCCTGGGGTAAGGAAGTACTCTCCGAGACCAACGACGACGAGTATTACGACGTCGCGCTGCGCTATGCCAACGAGTTCAACGGCACCGAGGTTTCCGGTGCGATCGGCTTCTCGCGCCGCGACCCGGAATCGGGTGGCCCGAACGTGGATGACACCATCGGGTCGATCAACGTGAAGCTGCAGTCGGGGCTGGTGTTCACCGTCGCCGGCGGCAGCCGCAAGGACAGCGGCAGCTATGGCTATGGCAAGGTCGGCTATGAGGTCGATTGGCTCGCCGCGGGCGCGACATCGTTTGCGGTGGACTATTATCGCGGGTCCGACTTTGTCGTCAGCGGTTCGGAATCCACCGCCTATGGCATTGGCATCAACCAGCAGGTGGACAGTCTGAACACCCAGTTCTACCTTGGTTATCGCCGCCACGAATATTCCGAGCCGGGTACGAACTACGCGGATATCGACGCGATCCTGGTCGGTGCACGCTGGAAATTCTGACATCCCGCGTTACTGCGAAAACGTTTCGGACACGCCCCCTTTGCGGGGCGTGTTTCGATTCCGGTGGTCGCGTGCCGGTCGCGCCGGAAAGCCCCTTGCACCGGGGCTTGCGGGGCCATAGAAGGCCCCGAATGTTGTCAGCGCGCCCCGGCGCGCCCGAATCCGTTGGGGAAATCATATGCAGGTTACCGAGACGCTGAACGAAGGTTTGAAGCGCGGTTACGCTATCACCGTCACAGCCGCCGAGTTGGACGAGAAGGTGAACGAAAAGCTGGCCGAGGCGCAGCCCGAAATCGAAATGAAGGGCTTTCGCAAGGGCCGGGTGCCGATGGCCCTGCTGAAAAAGCAGTTCGGTCAGCGCCTGATGGGCGAGGCGATGCAGGAATCCATCGACGGCGCCATGAGCAAGCATTTCGAAGACAGCGGCGACCGTCCCGCCTTGCAGCCCCAGGTCAAGATGACCAACGAGGACTGGAAGGAAGGCGACGACGTCGAGGTCGAGATGTCCTACGAGGCGCTGCCGGAAATCCCCGACGTGGACCTGAAGGCGCTGAGCCTGGAAAAGATGGTCGTCAAGGCCGACGATGCGGCCGTGGACGAGGCGCTGGGCAACCTTGCCGAGACCGCGCAGGACTTCAAGGCGCGCCGCAAGGGATCGAAAGCCAAGGATGGCGACCAGATCGTGATGGACTTCGTCGGCCGCGTCGATGGTGAGGCATTCGAAGGCGGGTCCGCCGAGGATTATCCGCTGGTGCTGGGATCGAACAGCTTTATCCCCGGTTTCGAGGAGCAGCTGGTCGGCGCCAAGGCCGGTGAGGAAAAAGACGTCACCGTCACCTTCCCCGAGCAGTATCAGGCCGAGCATCTGGCCGGGAAAGAGGCTGTGTTCGCCTGCACCGTGAAAGAGGTGAAGGAACCGGTTGCCGCCGAGATCGACGACGAACTGGCCAAGAAATTCGGCGCCGAGGATCTTGACGCGCTCAAGGGCCAGATCCGCGAACGGCTCGAAGCCGAGTATGCCGGTGCCGCGCGTCAGGTGATGAAGCGTGCGCTGCTGGACCGGCTGGACGAAGTCGTGTCCTTCGACCTGCCGCCGACCCTGGTGGAAACCGAGGCCAAGCAGATCGCCCATCAGCTATGGCATGACGAGAACCCGGATGTCGAAGGCCACGACCACCCCGAGATCGAGCCGTCCGACGAGCATAACAAGCTGGCCGAGCGTCGCGTGCGTCTTGGGCTGCTGCTGGCCGAGCTGGGCCAGAAGGCCGAGATCGAAGTGTCCGACGCCGAGATGACCCAGGCGATCATGAACCAGGCCCGGCAGTATCCGGGGCAGGAACGCCAGTTCTTCGAATTCGTGCAGCAGAACCAGCAGATGCAGCAGCAACTGCGCGCACCGATCTTTGAGGACAAGGTCGTGGATTACGCGTTTGAGTTGGCCGATGTCGCTGAAAAGGAAGTTGGCAAGGACGACCTGCAGAAGGCTGTCGAAGCCCTGGAAGACGAGTAAATCCCGGCCCGATAACGCGCGGTTTCAGGACCGCGGCGAAACGATTAAGAGCCGCCCCCTCGGGGGCGGCTCTTTGTGGTTTGGTGAGTGAGTGTGAGTAGTTCGTGTGTGGTAGT
>CAYGNB010000036.1:0-10357 GCA_964351135.1 uncultured Rhodobacterales bacterium
TGGGCAGGGAAACGAAACGGGCGATGGCCGGGCGCGAGGTCATCCTGTCCGGCGGCGCTTTCAATTCGCCGCAGTTGCTGATGCTATCGGGGGTGGGGCGGCCCGAGGAGATTCAGCGCCACGGGATCGAGATGGTCCATGAATTGCCGGGGGTCGGGCAGAACCTTCAGGATCACCTGGATTTCATCCTCGCCTACAAGACCAGGGATACCGACAATTTCGGCATCGGTCTGGCGGGCACGGCGCAGCTGTTGAAAAATGCGCTTCAGTGGCGCAAGGATGGTACCGGCATGATCGCCACGCCCTTTGCCGAGGGTGCGGCGTTCCTGAAAACCGACCCGTCCCTGTCGCGCCCTGACATCCAGCTGCATTTCGTGATTTCGATTGTCGACGATCACGCGCGCAAGCTGCATCCCGGCTATGGCTTCAGTTGCCATGTCTGTGCGCTGCGCCCCCACAGCCGCGGCGAGGTGTTCCTGCAAAGCGCCGATCCGATGGCCGCGCCCGGGATCGACCCGCGTTTCCTGTCCGATCCGCGCGATCTCGAAACCACGATCAAGGGCGCCAGGATGACCCGCGAGATCCTGCAGGCGCCGGCATTGGAGAGATACCGGCACAAGGAACTGTTCGGGGTCACCGACGGCATGTCCGATGCGGATTGGGAAACGCATATCCGCAGCCGGGCGGACACGATCTATCACCCGGTCGGCACCTGCAAGATGGGCGTCGACGATATGGCTGTCGTCGATCCCGAGCTGAAGGTGCGCGGCCTGGAGGGATTGCGCGTCGTCGATGCCTCGGTCATGCCGACGCTGATCGGGGGCAACACCAACGCGCCGACGATCATGATTGCGGAAAAGGCCGCTGACATGATCCGTGGCGCAATGCGGCCGGCCGTTGCGGCCGGATGAGGAGAGGGTGAGATATGGCTGAAGCGATGGAACAGGTGGCCCCGCAGGCCGACCCGGAACTGGATCGCATCCTCGGCGAACTCGACGCCGCCAAGGATGGCTGGGCGCGGACCGGCAATGCCGAGCGGCTGGCGATCCTGCAGCAGATCAAGGACAATCTGATGCAGGTCGCCCGGGGCTGGGCCGAAACCTCGGCCCGGCACAAACTGATCCCGGAAGGGTCGCCGCTGGTCGGCGAGGAATGGACATCCGGCCCCTACGCCGTGATGTCGGCCTGCAACGGGCTGATGCAGACCTTGTCGCAGATGGACGGCAAGTCCTTTCTGAACCATCTCGGGAAACGAAGGACCGCGACCGGGCAGCTCGCCGTCAAGGTAGTGCCGCATTCGATCTGGGACCGTTTGCTGCTGTCGGGCGTCACCGCCGAGGTCTGGATGCAAAAGGGCGTCGACGAGAGCAATCTCGCGCAACATACGGCCGGGGCCTATGACACGCCGCCCGCGACGCGCACTGGCAAGGTCGCTCTGGTGCTGGGGGCGGGGAACATCGCGTCGATCTCGCCGCTCGACGTGTTCCAGAAGGTGTTTTCCGAACATCAGGTGACAATCCTGAAGATGAACCCGGTCAACGATTATCTGGCCGATTATCTGGAGGTGGCGCTGAAGCCGCTGATCGACCGCGATGCGTTGCGGATCGTCAAGGGCGGCGCCGATGTGGGGGCCTATCTTTGCAATCATCCGCTGGTCGATGAAATCCATATCACCGGCGCGGCGGCCTCGCATGACGTCATCGTCTGGGGGGTAGGGGCCGAAGGCGCAGCGAACAAGGCCGCGGGCACCCCGAAACTGGACAAGCGCATCACGTCGGAACTGGGGGCGGTTTGCCCGACCATCGTGGTGCCCGGTCCGTGGAGCGGGGCGGATCTGCGGTTTCAGGCCGAACATCTGGCGACACAGAAACTCCACAACTCGGGTTTCAACTGCGTCGCCTGCCAGATGATGATCCTGCCGCGCGACTGGGACCGCAAGGACCGGCTGCTGGCCAATCTTCGCGATGTCATGGCGAAAGCCGCGCAGCGGCAGCCCTGGTATCCCGGCGCAGGGGACCGGCTGGCCGAGTTCGAGAGCCGTGGCGACAATGTGGTTCGGCTGGACCGGGGCTGCGCGCCGGATTGTATCGTGGTGCCCGATACCGACGACACCGATGCATGGTTCCGCACCAACGAAATCTTTGCTCCGGCGTTCTCGACGCATGAGATTGCCGGGACCGATGCCGAAAGCTATCTGCGCGACGCGATCCGCTATGCCAATGAGGAACTGCACGGCACGCTGGGCGGCAACATTCTGATCCACCCGAAAACGATCCGGCAGATCGGCCGGAAACGGTTCGAGGAGATCGTGGGTGAATTCCGATATGGCACCATTGCGATCAACGCGTGGACGGGCCTGGGGTTTCTGTCCAGCGCCTGTCCCTGGGGGGCTTTCCCGGGTCACACGCTGGAGGATGTGCAAAGCGGGATCGGATTTGCACATAACACCTTCATGTTCGATCGCGCCGAACGGGTTGTGCTGCAGGCGCCCTGGCGGCCGTTCCCGCGCAATCTGGCCTCCGGGCAGTTTTCGCTTCTGCCGCGCCCGCCCTGGTTCATCACCAACCGCAAGCAGGACAGGATCGGGGAACTGCTGACGCGCTTCCAGTACAAGCCCGGTTGGCTTAAACTGCCGCGGATATTTGTTGCCGCCCTCATGGGCTAGGCGGTGCGGCACTCCGGCATCCGGGCCGTGCACATACAACACACCAGCAAGAACGGGCCACAGTGTGACCAAACTCGAAAAGATCGACCGGCTTGAAACCAAGGCGCGTAAACGTTCGGCGAAGCGGACGAAGCGTAAGGCGGAGCTCGCGGATGCGGCGATCGACGCGCTGAAACAGCTCGGATATGCGCGCACCAGCCTGCGGGATATTGCTGAACTGTCCGGCGTGTCGGTCGGGATGCTGCACTATTATTTCGAGGACAAGACCGATCTGATCACGTTCTGTGTGCGGCAGTACAAATCGCGCTTTGTGTCCGAACTCGACGCCATCATGCGCGAAAACGGGGTCGGGGCGTCGGTCGCCGATGCCTTTGCCCAGGGGCTTTGCGACTCCGTTCGTAAAGATGCCGAAACCCACCGGCTCTGGTACGATATCCGTTCGCAGGCGCTGTTCGATGTCGATTTCCTGGACGTTGTCGAGGAAATCGAAGCCGAACTGGTCGGCGTGGTGTCGAGGTTCCTGCTGAGGCTGGGTCTCTCTGACGAGGCCGCGCTCGACGTGTATCTCGGGCTTGACGGCGCGTTCCGCTATTTCCTGCAGCGACATCTGGCGGGGGACGAAACCGCGTTGGACCGGTTCCACGACAGTGTGGCGCGCCAGATCTCGGGGCTTGTCGTATCCGGCCGGCAGGAATCCGGCGGCGCGGTTTCGTAGCCTTCGTTCGCGACCCGGCCGGTTGTAATCTGCCGTTCATTTCCACGTCAGAGTCCGCTCAGCTCCCCCTGCCAGAATACATGCCATCGAGTCCCCCGTGATGCGGGGGAACATTCCAACCGGAGAAACAGGCATGGCTACCATCAATGGCAACGACAACGCGAACACTCTGCTGGGCACCGCCTTTGGCGACATCATCCGGGGCCGGGACGGCGACGATCTCATCAAGGGGCTCGCCGGCAATGACCGGCTCTACGGCAACGACGACGATGACCGGATCTATGGCGGTGCGGGCAATGACATAATTGCCGGCGGCAAGGGCGAAGACGCGATGTATGGCGGTGCCGGCAACGACCGGATCACCGATGAAAGCGGCAACGACCGCGCCAATGGCGGCCGGGGCGACGACTATATCAATCTCGGCGAAGGCAACGACAAGCTGTGGGGCGGTGACGGTCACGACAGGCTGTATGGCGGCGAAGGCAATGACTATCTGTATGGCGGCAATGGCAGCGACCGCCTGTACGGTGGCGAAGGCAACGACCGGATGTATGGCGGCAACGGCAATGACCGCCTGTATGGTGGTGAAGGCAACGACCGGATGCTGGGCGGCAACG
Source organism: uncultured Rhodobacterales bacterium (assembly GCA_964351135.1). Classification (GTDB taxonomy): domain Bacteria; phylum Pseudomonadota; class Alphaproteobacteria; order Rhodobacterales; family Rhodobacteraceae; genus Pukyongiella. Next base: position 3,998 of record CAYGNB010000036.1, read on the forward strand.
GTGCCGATTATCTGACCGGTGGCGAAGGCGACGATCTGATCAACGGCGGCAACGGTAACGACCGCATGAAGGGGGGCGAGGGCAGCGACACCTTTGTCTTTGCCAGGGGCCGTGACGTCATCGTCGATTTCGAAAGTGGCGATGACGATCTCGACCTGTCGGCCATCAGCGGTGTCTCGAACTTTGGCGATGTGCGCGACGCGGCCAGACACAAGAATGGCGACCTCATCCTCGATTTCGGCGTACATGAGGTGACATTGCTCGACACGCGCCTGAGCCAGCTCGACAACGACGATTTCATCTTCTGAACTGCCGTCTTGTACCGGACCCGATCCCGTTTCACGGACGGGGTCGGGTTTCATATACCCATATGGCGCAGTTGCGCCCGAAGCCGGGCCGCCGCGCGACAATGCGACATTCGATTGCCTTTGGCGTGCGGATCGGGGCGTCGCGCCGCACGGCGGACACAACCCGGTCGTGTAACTCAGAAACCCCTCTACTCGGGGCATTTGTCGTATTATACAGGCGCCTGGAAGAGGAGCGTCTGACATGGCCGCAGGAAAAGACAACGGAAAGGCCGCCCCCGCGCAGCCCGGAGCGGGAACGGTCAGCAAAGCCTTTCAGATCGCCCAGTTCGTCACGTCGTCGCCCCGGCACTATGCGACGGTTACCGAAATCGCCGAGGAACTGTCGCTGCCCCGGCCGACGGCCAACCGCATCGTGAGCAACCTGATCAAGCTCGGCATGCTCAAACGCGATGGCGGTGGCCAGCGTATCATCGAAGGCGATGAACTGGTCCGGCTGGCCGGCGCAACGCTTCAGGGTGCCGCGTCGCGGGGGCCACGGCACGAGATCCTGCGGCAGTTGGTTCTGGACACGCGGGAAACCGTGAATGTCGGCACGATCTCGAACGGGCAGGTGGTCTATCTCGACCGCGTCGAGGCCATGTGGCCGCTTGCGTTCCGGCTCGAGGTGGGCAGCCAGGTTCCGCTTCATTGCTCTGCGCTGGGCAAACTGCTGCTGGCGCAGATGGGCGATGCGCAGTTCAACAAATACCTGGCGGCGATGGATTACCGGCCGCGCACCGCGAACACGATCCGGTCCCGAAGCCAGCTCGAGGCCGAACTGGCCCGTGTGCGGGAAGAGGGCAGTGCCATCGACAACGAAGAGTGCTTCGAAGGCGTTATCGGTATCGCGATTCCCGTGGGAACGCTCCAGCCGTCGATCGGCCTTGCCCTGGTCGCCCCCAGCAGCCGGCTGACCGCCGACGGGCTGCGCGAGTTCCTGCCTGCAATGCACGATGCGGCCCGGCGGCTGGCTGCTTGTTATTCCTGAGAAATCGAGCCTGACGGCACGCTGAGAGCCGTTTGCGGCTGCCCGTTGCCGTAGCGTGGTAAAGAAGCGCTTGACGAATAATCATTATATGATCCAATATTAATCACATAATGAATATGCGATGACTTGGGAGGGCGTTGCATGTGGGAGGAAACCGGTCAATCGAGCGTCGGCCTGTCGGACCCGACACCCGGCGCCGCCAGTGGCGCGCAGGTCCGGCCATGACGGCGGTCCGGTCAATCTGGCGCCGGGGCGAACGTCTCGCGATGTTGTGGCTCTACGCGTTCATCGTTCTCGTCATCGTCATCGAGGTGCTGCGTCGTTTCGTTTTCGATTACTCGTCGATCTGGGGCGAAGAGGCGGCGCGCTACGCCTTTATCTATCTCGTCTGGATCGGCGCCGCCGTCGGTGTGCGCAATCGTTCGCATATCTCCTTCACCATCATCGCCGACCTTCTTCCCGCGCGCTGGGCTGCGCTGCTCTCGGCATTGGGCAATATCGCCGTGGTCGTGTTCGCCGTGGCCGCGCTCTACTGGTCTGTCGAGCCGGTGCTGACGTCGTTGCGGTTCGGATCGGTTGCCGAAGGTCTGCGCCTGCCGCGGGCATGGTTCCTCATTGCGGTTCCGCTGGGCTTTAGCCTGGTGGTGGCGCGGGCGCTGGGCGCCATGTGGGAAGATGTCGAGGCTTTCCTCGCGAACCGCCGGCCGCCTTCCGGCGAAAAGCTGTTCGACTAGGGAGATCGGTATGCTTTACTCCTCCGCCGAAGCTTCGCTGGAAATAGGCTGGGATGTTATACTTCCCCTGCTGCTTCTGGCCGCGCTGTTCATCCTGTCGGTGCCGATCTGGGTCGCGCTGGGCCTGACCGCGCTGGTGATGCTGTGGCTGACGGATGTGCTGCCGCTGTCATTGCTCGGCGAAAGCCTGTTCAGCGGTGTCGATCATTATGCCCTGATCGCGATTCCCCTTTACCTTCTCACCGGCGATGCGCTGGTCCGAACGGGCCTTTCGAAGAAACTGCTCGATTTCGCAGAGGCGACGATGGGATCGCTGCGGTCGGGCATGGGAACGTCGACGGTGCTGGGGTGCGGCTTCTTCTCCAGCATCTCGGGTTCGGACGCCGCCGGCTGCGCCGCCGTTGGCCGGATGACCTATGCCCGCCTTGTCGAGCGGGGCTATCCCCAGAGCTATGCCGCGGCGCTGGTCGCCGCAGGCGCCTGCACCGGCATCCTGATCCCGCCGTCGATCGCCTATATCATCATCGGCATGATCCTGGGGATTTCGGCCGCCAGCCTCTTTGTCGCGGCGATCGTTCCCGGCGTTCTGGTCCTGATTTCCATCATGATCACCAATATCGTGATCAACAGGGTGCGCGGGTACGAAAACAGCAGCAGCGAATTTTCCATTTCGAACTGGTTCGCCGCGCTCTGGAGCGCCAAGTTCGCCCTTTCGATACCGCTGATCATTCTGGGCGGTATCTATTCCGGCATCTTCACGCCCACCGAGGCGGCGGCGGTGGCCGTGGCCGTGACGCTGATCATCGGGTTTGCCGAAGGCACGCTCACCTTCGCGCAAATTCCGGGGATGCTGTGGAGCTCGGCCAAGGTCAACGGCATCATCGTGCCGATCATCGCGGTCGCGCTGCCGCTGGCACAGGCGCTGGCGCTGGTTCAGGTGCCGCAGGGGTTCGCGGAGTTCATCCGGTCGATCACCGACGACCCGTCGTTGACTATCCTGCTGATGCTGGGGGTGTTCATCCTCGCCGGCTGCGTGATGGAAGCGACGCCCAACATCGTCATCCTGGCGCCGATCATGTTCCCGCTCGCGCAGGAAATCGGGATGAACGACATCCAGTTCTGCATCTTTCTGATCACCTCGCTGGGCGTCGGGTTCATAACGCCGCCGCTGGGGCTGAACCTGTTCGTGATCTCGTCGGTGACCGGGGAATCGATCCTGTCGGTCGCCGCCAGATCGGTGCCTTACGTGATTTCCATGCTGATCGTCGTGCTGCTGATCGCGTTCGTTCCGGCCATTTCGACATGGTGGATGTGATGCAGCCGCGCCCCCTGACAACCGCAGATCTGAAAAAGGACGCGTCATGAAGTCTGATGCCGACCAATCCAACATTGCCGCCGGGTTCGGGCGAAATCTCGAAACGCTCGTCATCGACACGCCCGCATGGTCGCTGAAGGTGGATGACACCGACCTGCAAGAGGTGCCGTCCGAGGAATTGGCCGCGATGCTGGAGCAGTTGTTCCTGATCCGGCATTTCGAGGAACGGTTGCTGGAACTCAGCAAGGAGGGTCTGCTTCACGGCCCCGCACATGCCAGCATCGGACAGGAAGGTGCGGCGGTCGGACTGATGTCGGCGCTGAGGTCAGAGGACAAGATCAACGGCACCCACCGGATGCACCACCAGTTTCTGGCTAAGACACTCAACCACGCGATGGTGCCGGGCTACAACCCGCTGACGCAGGGTTTTTCGCAGATTTCCCAGGATGTTCTGTTCCAAACCTATTCCGAGATACTCGGGCTTTCGACCGGCTATTGCGGCGGGCGCGGCGGGTCCATGCATCTGCGTGAACCGGGCGCGGGTGTTCTGGGGTCCAACGCGATTGTCGGTGGGAACATTCCTCATGCGGTCGGCTACGCTCTGGCCGACAAGATGCGCGGCGTCGATGCCGTGTCGGTCGCGTTCTTCGGCGACGGCGCCATGCAGATCGGCACGGCCTACGAGGCCATGAACCTTGCCGCTCTCTACGATACGCCGACGGTGTTCGTCGTCGAAAACAACCTCTACGCCGTCTCGACGCATGTTTCGGAACAGACGCGAGAAACGAGGCTGAGTGCGCGTGGGCTGGGGCTCGGAGTGCCATCGATCAGTTTCGACGGCATGGATGTTATTGCCGCACGCCGCGCGATGGAGGTCGCCCGGAGCATAATCGCCGACAGCAAGGGGCCAGTGCTGCTCGAAGCGCGTACCTATCGCCATCTGCATCAGTCGGGGCCGCTCAAGGGGAGCGCGTTCGGCTACCGGGACAAGGCGGAGGAAGAACTCTGGATGGAGCGCGACCCGGTCCGTCAGTTCCCCGCCCAACTGGAGCGTGCCGGCATCATGGATGCCGCCGCGACAGACCGCCTGCGGTCGCGGGCGACCCAGGCCGTCGATGACGTTCTGGACCGGCTGATCGAAGGCGATGACGGCAGCCGGCGGTTGCTGCCGGCGCTCTGGCCGGACCCGGCCACCGTCGAACACGGCATTCGGGGCGATCTGTCCGAATTGCAGGGCAAACCCGTGCTCGAGGAAACGGACCTGACCGCCGAAACCCGGCGCGAGGCCAAATTCGTCGATGTGATCTCCGAGGCGATGCTGCGGAACATGGAGCGGTTCGACAACCTGTTCATCCTTGGCGAGGACGTCCACCGCCTGCGCGGCGGCACGGCGGGCGCGACGCGTGGAATTGGTGAACGGTTTCCCGACCGGCTGTTGGGGACGCCGATCTGCGAAAACGGCTTCACCGGCATGGCGCTGGGGGCGGCGCTGAACGGCATGAGGCCCGTGGTCGAGATCATGTATCCCGATTTCGCGCTCGTGGCTGCCGATCAACTGTTCAACCAGATCGCCAAGGTGCGCCATATGTTCGGCGGTGATTTTCCGGTGCCGGTCATTGTCCGCAGCCGCGTGACACAGGGCACGGGCTATGGGTCGCAGCATTCGATGGATGCGGCGGGGCTGTTCACGCTCTATCCCGGGTGGCGCGTCGTCGCGGCGTCCACGCCGCACGACTATATTGGTCTGCTGAATGCCGCCGTGGCCTGCGACGATCCCGTGCTGGTGCTGGAATACAACCAGCTCTTTCAGAAACGCGGCTTTGTGCCGACAGCGGACTGGGATTACATCGTGCCCTTTGGCAAGGCGCGCATCGCGCGTGCGGGCCGCGACGCTACCGTGCTGACCTATGGCCCGATGGTCGATCCCTGTTGCCAGATCGCGGACCGGTCGGGGCTGGATGTCGAGGTCATCGACCTGCGGACGCTCGATCCGCTGGGCCTGGACTGGGATACCGTCGAAGCGAGCGTGGCCAGGACCAACGCGCTGGTTGTCGTCGAACAGACGACACGCGGCACGTCGGTCGGATCGCGGATCGTCAGCGACGCCCAGCGTCGCCTGTTCAATCACCTGGACTACGAAATCCTGCATGTGACCGGCACGGAATCGTCGGCCGTGGTTTCGAAGGTTCTCGAAGAGGCGGCCTTTGCCCGCGCCGAGGATGTCGAAGCGGCGTTGAGACAGGTGATCGGGGACCGCAACCTGAAACGTCTGGAGGCCATGGGATGAGTGTTTCAGAGCTCGTAAAAAAGGTTCATCACACGGCGCTTTGCGTTCGGGATTTCGACGCGATGCGGGCGTTTCTGGTCGATTTCATCGGCTTTCAGGTTGACGCCGAACAGCGGGAACGCACCGAGACGGAACTGTCTGTCGTCACCGGGCAGGAAAACGTGCGCATCAGCTGGGCGATGTTGCAGCTTGGCGCGCACCGGATCGAGCTGTTCCATTACTTCAATCCGACGGGAAAGACAGATCCGCCCGCGCAATGCGACACCGGGTTCACCCATCTCGCCTTTGCGGTCAGCGATGTGCACGAGGCTCATGCCCGCTCGGTCGCCGCCGGGTATGATCCGATTTCGGCACCCCAGACGATGCGGGGTGGCGTCAGTCAGGTCTTTTATCTCCGGGGCCCCGAAAACGTGGTCGTCGAATTCATGCAGTTCGCCAATCCGGAGGATATCTGATGGACGCCGCGCCCATTCCTGCCGTCGACAAACAGACGGTCGCGTTCATCGGTCTTGGCACCATGGGTGGCGGCATGGCCGCCCGGCTGGTCGCCGCGGGGCACCGCGTGCAGGGCTACGATCTCGACGAGGCCCGGTTGTCTGCCTTCGCGGCGGCAGGGGGTATGCCGTGTTCGAGCGTTGCTGACGCCTGTCGCGGCGCCGATGCGATCGTCACGATCCTGCCGCGCGACG
>CAYGNB010000036.1:10457-13577 GCA_964351135.1 uncultured Rhodobacterales bacterium
GTTGCTGACGCCTGTCGCGGCGCCGATGCGATCGTCACGATCCTGCCGCGCGACGAGCATGTCGACACCGTATATCGCGGGGCCGGTGGCATTCTGGAGAGCGCCGGGGCCGGCAGTCTGGCCATCGAGATGAGCACCATTCATCCGGAAACCAGCCTTGCAATGCACGATGCCTGTGCGGCCGCCGGGTTGCGGATGCTGGACGCCCCCGTGGGGCGGACCCCCGACGACGCCCGGAAGGGAACGCTGCTGGTCATGGCGGGCGGAGACGCCGCCGATTTCGAGGCCGCGATGCCCGTCTTTGCCCCGATTTCGGACAAGGCCGTATTCCTCGGGCCGAAGGGCAGCGGCATCCGCATGAAGGTGGCCAACAACTACATGTCGATGGTCGGCATGGTGATGACGGCCGAAACGCTGGCTATGGCCCGCAAGGCCGGGATCGATACCGATGCCGCCGTGGATATCCTGCAGAACACGACCGCCGGGCGCGGGCAGATCAATGTCAACTACCCCCACAAGGTACTCAGCGGCGATGTGACCCCGGATTTCCCCCTGTTCATGGGGGAAAAGGACATCTCGCTGGGGCTCGCGCTGGGGCGGACGCTGGGCGTGCCGCTGTTTCTCGGGTCGAGCGCGCGCGAGCTGTTCGGAATGGCCGGGGCCATGGACATGCGCGATCTCGATTGCACCGCGATGTTGCTGCTGATCGAACGGCTGGCCGGGATGGCCGACCGCCGCGATCCCGGCGCAGAACAGGAAAATTCCGATGACCGTTCCTGAGCGCCGCACACCACTGCATCGGCTCACCGGGCTGCTCGTACTGGTGATGTTCGGCGTTTTCGCCGGAAACATCGTGCTGGCCAAGCTGTCGACGGTGATCGGATTTTCGGCGCCGAGGCTTTCGGTGCAGGCCGAATTCAGCCTGCTGTTGCTGACGACGTTCCTGGCCGTCGCGTTCCTGATCGGGGAAGAGCGCAGATCGGGGCCGACCGAGCCCTAGGGCCGACCACGAATCCACAGAGGAGGAGAAGAAAATGGACAAGTCTGACAAGTCACTGGCGCCGCCGGCGTCCGAAGACCGCAGGAATTTTCTGAAGCTTGCGGGAACGGCCGGGTTCACCGTCGCCGTCGCCGCGATGGGGGCCGGTACGCTGGGCGTTCCCGCCGCCGAAGCGCAGACCAAGGCGGAAGAGGCCGAACGGGAAGCGGCGGCCGAACACATCATGACGATCGCCACGGCCTATCGTCTGGGAACCACCAGAACCTTCCCGGTGATGCAGCTGCATCTCAAGGAGAACATCCAGAACGCCACGCGCGGCAAGGTCTATGTGCGGCTGGTGCCGAACGGTTCGCTGGGCGCGGGGACGGCGCTGGCCGAAAAGGTCCAGACCGGCACGATTCAGGCGGCGCAGCATTCCATGGCCAATTTTGCGCCCTTCGCGCCCGCCGTGGATATCATCAACCTGCCGTTCTGGTGCGGGGACAACCAGAAATTCGTCAATCTGGTCCAGTCCGAGATCTGGAAGAAAGAGGTCGACGCCCGCGTGGCCGAGAGCGGGTTCAAGGTGCTGCTCTACCAGCCGGTCGATCCGCGCACCGTCAGCCTGCGGCGTGGCCTGCGGGATGAACCGGTCAGAACGCCCGAGGATGTTCGCGGCCTCAAGTTCCGCGTGCCGGGGTCGAAGATCCTGGCCCAGACCTACAGCCTGCTGGGCGCGAACCCGACGCCCATCGCCTGGGGCGAAACGCCATCTGCTCTGCGTCAGGGCGTGGCGGATGCGCTCGATCCCAATATCATGGGTCTGAACCTGTTCGGCTTCAAAGACATCGTATCGCATGTCACCTTCACGCGGACCGTTCCCGATGGCGGCGTCTATTCGTGCAATGTGGAGTGGCTGGACGGGCTGGACAGCGAAACGCGCGAGGCGGTCGAATGGGGCGCGCATGTGACGTTCCTGCAGAACCTGGCGCAGATCCCGGCCTCGCGCAGCTATGCGATGAACGAGATGGCCGCCGCCGGCGTTCAGTTCTATGCGCCGACCGAAGACGAAATGGCGCAATGGGTCGACGCGGCCGGTGCGCAGCGTTCCGAGTGGGACGATGTGAAGAAGGAACTCGTCGGCTCGCTCGCGACCTTCGACCAACTGCTCGAAGCGGCCCAGACCGACAGCGGGCTTTACGTCCACGACGCCTGAGGCCCCGGTGCCGCCCCGTGCCTCCGTGGCGCGGGGCGGCGCCTTATTCGTATTTAGCGTTGCCGCCAACCGAGAGGCCCCGATGCCCAACAAAGTGACCATGCCGCGTCTGGATCAGGATATGGAGGAAGGCCGCATTGCCGCCTGGCTCAAATCCGAAGGGGATTTTGTCAGCAAGGGCGATGTTCTTTTCGAGATCGAAACCGACAAGGCGGCGGTCGAGGTCGAAGCCGAAGCCGAGGGATACCTGCATCACATCCAGACCGGAGCCGAACAGAGCGCGCCGGTCGATGGCACCGTTGCGTGGCTCTACGGCGAGGGCGAAGTGGTTGGTGATGCGCCCGCATCGTCGGCCGATGCGCCCGCGCCTTCGGTAGAGCAAACCGTCGCGGCGGCGGTGACACGGGAGCCTTCTGCGCAGTCGACAGCCGTCGTTAGCCGTGAACAGCGCTCGCCGGCGGGGCGGACATCGGCCACGCCTGCCGCGCGCAACGCAGCGCGTGCGCTGGGATTGTCAATCGCTGAACTGGTTGGGACGGGGCCGGGGGGCCGCGTTCAGAAAAGCGATGTGCTGTTCCGTGATGCCCGCCGCGATACACCCCGCGACGACACGCCCCCGGTTCATCCCGAACAGGAGCCCGGCGACCTTTCCGTCATCTCAACCGGCGGCGGAGAATTGTTGCCGGTGGTGATGATCCACGGGTTTATGGCCGATGCCTCGGGGTGGGAAAAACTCGCGGGGCCGCTTGGCGGGAAACGGCGGGTCCATCGCGTCGAATTGCCGTGCCACGGTCGGTCGCCGAACCGAAAGATCAGGGATTTCGCCGCGCTTGCCTCGGATATCCGCAAGACAATCGACGCGCTGGATCTGGACCGGTTCCATCTGATCGGTCATTCGCTGGGCGCGGCGCTGGCCATCGCGGTG
>CAYGNB010000036.1:13677-14792 GCA_964351135.1 uncultured Rhodobacterales bacterium
TCAAGGGTTTCCAGCAAATCCTGGCTCTGATCGGGCCAGTCTGGCCCAAGCCCGATCGGGGCGACGGCGCATTGGATATTGGCCATCGCATCGACCGGCACCACGGGCCAGTCGGTCGAGAAGGCCAGCGGGATGCCCTTGTCGCGGATGGTCCGCCAGGCGTAGGCGCGGGCGCATTCATCGGCAAAGAACACCGTGCCCGGGGCGGGTGGTTCGAAGAACCCGGCAAAAACCGCATGGCGCGGTTGCATCGAGGCGACCACATCGAGGCGTTTCATCCGGTCCAGGTCGGCCTCTGTGATCAACTCGATATGCTCGATCCGGTGGCGGGCGTCACGCCTGCCGTTCTTTTCGCGCGCATATTCATAGCCGTCCAGCACCCGGCTTACCGCCAGATCGCCCACCGCATGGACACTGATCTGCAGACCCATCGCATCGGCGATGCGGCAGGCTTCGTTGAAATGGCCGGGGTCAAACACCGCTTCGCCCTGGTTCCGGGGGTCGTCGGGATAGCCGCGTGTCTTGAGGCCCGTGCGGCTTTCCAACACACCGTCCATGAACATCTTGACGCGCCCGGACCAGACCTTGTCGTCGCAATAGCGGGCATGCATCTCGGAGGCCTCTTCGAGCCGCTCCAGCGCATCGAAATTCTTCAGATGAAAGGGCACCTGCACACGTGCCTTGAGGTGGCCCTCGGCCTCGAGTTCGCTGAGCAGTTCGAGCTGGTAGAAATTGCCGTCCATGTTGTGCAGCGTGGTGATCCCGTGTGCGGCGACGTGATCCAGACCCTTCAGCAGCAGCGCCTTGTCGGCGGCACGTTGCGCGGGCGTGGCGGGCGGATCGGGGTTGTCGCCTGTCACATAACCCAGCATGTCCCGCCCGCCGGTGCGGGACAGCGCCAACACCGGACCGAAGGCGCCGGTTTCCAGCAAGGTGCCGCTGGCCAGCCCGTCATCGCCCATCACAACCGTACTGCCATCGGGCATGTCGGCGCCGTGCAAGAGCCCGGCCTTTTCAAGGGTCAGCGTGTTGGCCCAGACGGTATGCAGATCGGCGGCCAGCAGGGCAAATGGCCGGTCGGCAATTATGTCGTCCAGAAGCGTCCGGGGCGCGCG
>CAYGNB010000037.1:0-10503 GCA_964351135.1 uncultured Rhodobacterales bacterium
AAGCTGGGAATTTCGGGATCCGATGCCAGATCCGCTGGCATTGTCCGTCGCGGCCTGTATGAGACTGGCCGGTCATGACGTGGGACCGGAGGCACTGATTTCGGGGCAGGCCCTGCCGCAGGACGGGCGGCTGACCCCGGCGCAGGCCTGCGCCGCGGCGCAGAGGCAAGGGTTCCGGGCACGGCTCGTGCGGCGGACACTTCCCGACCTGCCCGAGGCCGTGCTGCCCTGTGTTCTGTTCCTGAAGGGGCGCGACGCTTGCGTCCTGATAGCTCGTAACGGGGGCCGCGTCCGAATCCTGTGGCCGTCCCGGTCGAGCGATCCGTTGGATATCGAGGATGCGGAACTGACCCGAACCTACCAGGGTCATGCACTACTGTTGCGCGCAGAGGAAGGCACCGAGACGGGGCCATCCAACGCCCCACAGGCGTCGCGCCACTGGTATTGGGGCATCGCCGCCCGATTTTGGCCGAGTTACCTGCAGGTGATCATTGCCTCGGCGCTGGTCAACGTGCTTGCGCTCGTCGTCCCGTTGTTCACCATGAATGTCTACGACAGGGTCTTTCCGAATGCGGCGCTGGTGACGTTGTGGTCGCTGGTGGCGGGCGTTGGAATCGCGCTGGTGTTCGATGCGTTGCTGAAATGGCTGCGCGCTGTTGTGGTGGATCGCGCCGGGCGGCAGATCGATCAGGCTGTGTCGTCCGAGATCTTCCGCCATGTCGCAGACCTGAAGCTGGAGAGCCGGACAATGGCCTCGGGTTCCTTGATGAACACATTGAAGGACTACGAACAGGTCCGCGACTTTTTCTCATCCCAGACGGTCGCGACCCTGACCGATCTTTGTTTTGCAATCCTGTTCATCACTGTGATCGCCTATATCGGCGGGCCTTTGGCGCTGCCGCCCGCGGCGGCGCTGGTTCTGGTGCTGGTAATCGGCGCGCTGATCCTCTGGCCGCTTCGTCGCGCCTCAAATCGATCCCGCCAGACACAAGGACGCAAGAATGCGGTCGCAGTGGAGGCAGTTACGGAACTGGAGGCGCTGAAGGCGGTGGCCGGGCAGGGACGGATGCAGGCTCGCTGGGAACACCAGGTCGCAGAAAGCGCCCGGGCGCAGGAACAAAGCCGACGGCTTGCGCTGTTCGCGACGACGGCCACCGGTCTGTTGCAACAGGCGTCCTCAATCGGGATTGTTGTGCTAGGGGTCTATCTGGCGCTCGACGGTCAGTTGACCATGGGCGCGGTGATCGCGGCGATGATCCTCTCGGGACGCGCGCTGGCTCCGACCGCAACGCTGGCTGGTCTGTTCGTCCGCGCCAGCTTTGCCTTCTCGACGTTGAAAAGCCTGAATCAGATCATGTCACTCCCCTCGGACAGCGGCGGCAGGGGCGCGCTGGAGGCTGCGATCGACCAGGGCACCTATTCGTTGCAGGGCGTCGGCCTGCATTATCCAGACACCCAACTTGCCTCGCTCAGCGATGTTTCGCTGCAGATTGCCGGCAACGAACGGGTGGCACTGATCGGTCCCGTAGGTGCGGGCAAGACCAGCCTTGCACGGATTTTCGCGGGACTATACGCGCCAAGCGAAGGGTTGGTCCTGTTGGACGGGCTGAATATCGCCCAGCTTGGCGCCGCGCGTCTGCGGCGCGACGTGCAGCTTGTCACCCAGGAGGCGGTGCTGTTCTCGGGATCGTTGGCCGAGAATATAGCCTTTGGCGCACCTCATGCCACTGGCGAAGAGGTGCTGCACGCCGCCCGAATTGCCGGGGTCGACCGGATCGCGGCCAGGCATCCCGAAGGTTTCGCGATGCCGATCGCTGAGCGGGGCCGGAATCTCTCTGGCGGTCAGCGGCAACTGGTGGCGCTGGCCCGTGCGCTCGTGACCCGTCCACGGGTGTTGATCCTGGACGAGCCGACCAGCGCGATGGACACGCAGGGCGAGAAGCAGTTCATCCACAATCTCGGCCGTGCAATGGCCGAACGCCCGATGACATTGATCATCGCGACGCACCGGATGGGGCTGCTCGCGCTCTGTGATCGCCTCGTGCTGCTGGACAATGGCAAGGTGGTGCAGGACGGGCCAAAGGCCCAGGTTCTCGCCGCGCTGGAACGTAACCAGGAGGCCGCGCGATGAGTTCCCGAGATTGGGAGCTTCGCGATTTCTCGCAGGGTCACCACGCCGGTGAGCTGGGCCGGGCCTCGCCGATGCTGATGCTGTTCCTTTTGTGCGTTGCCGCTTTGATCGCGGCGGGGGTGTTCTGGGCGTCCTGGGCGACGATCGAAGAAGTGGCGCGCGCCCAGGGACGCGTCGTGCCTTCGGGCAGGGCGCGCATCGTTGAAAGTCTCGAAGGCGGGATCGTGCGCGAAATCCACGTGTCCGAGGGCGCTGCAGTGACAGCGGGGCAACCGCTCGTCACCATCGACGATACCGGGTCGTCGGCCAATCTCGGGGAACTGACCGCGCGGCGGGCGGCGCTGGAGGCGCGGGCGTTGCGCCTGAATGCCGAGGCGGCGGGCAGCCCCAGACTGGATTTCACCGGGAGCGCAATCGACCCCGCCTCACCTCAGGCCTTACGGGAAATTGCCCTGTTCGACAGCCGGTCAGCTTCCTATCGCGGGCAACGCGCTGTGTTGGAGGCACAGGTCCGCCAACGCGAACAGGAAATCGAAGAGATGACGGTTGCCATCCCGCAGATCGACGAAGCACTGGCGCTGCTCGATGAAGAGATCACGCTGCGTTCGGAAAGCGGTGTGGTGTCGCGGGCCCAGATTCTGCCGCTGGAACGCGAACGCGCCGCCATGCGCCGGGACCGTGACAGTCAGGCGGGCCAGTTGGAGCGGGCTCACACCGCATATGACGAAGCCCGCGCGCGTCTTGAAGAGCTGGATCTGACTCGGAAAAGCGAAATCAGCACCGAACGCGCGAATACGCTGAACGAACTGGCCGTGGTCGAGGAATCGATTAAACGGGCTCGTGACGTGGTCGACCGCGCAGAATTGCGTGCACCGGTCGGCGGCGTGGTTTCGGTGCTGAATGTCAATACACTGGGGTCGGTGATCGCACCGGGTGAGGAAGTTCTGCGCATTGTGCCCGCAGACGAGCGGTTGCAGGTCGAGGCACGTGTCCGGCCAGAGGACATCGCATTCGTCCGGACCGAGCTACCCGCCAAGGTCAAGCTCACCTCCTTTGATTTCACCATTTATGGTGCGCTCGAGGGAACAGTCGTGCGGGTCGGTGCAGATGCCGAACAGGACGAAGCCACGGGTGAGATCTATTTTCCGATCGTCATCGAAACCGCCAGCAACGAATTGAGGCGCGGGGGCGAGGCCTTCCGGATTCGGCCAGGGATGGTGGCGTCGGTCGACATCATGACCGGCGAACATACCGTCCTTGACTATATCCTCAAACCGATCCGCAAGGCGCGGCTGGAAGCCCTTCGAGAACGGTAGACGATCAGATCACTGCGCTCGCCTGCTGGCCGCTGGCGTCTTCGAAGATGACCGCCACCTCTTCGGCAAAGCCTCCACCCATCGACGTGACCTCGGCGATACCTGTTTCGTCGACGCTCAGCCGGCCGCTGCTGCTGTCGTAGCTAACATGCTCAGACAGATCCTCGCCATCCGAAAGCTGCACCAGAGCGCTGAGATCAATGGTATCGCCACCGCCTTCGGACGATGGCCCTTCGTAGTCTGTGATGACATCTTCCAGCGTCAGCCCGGAGATGACGAAACGGTCGGCACCTGCCCCGCCGGTCAGAATGTCGGAATGGGGGCTGCCGATGATCGTGTCGTCGCCGGCGCCACCATCGACCGCAAAGTCACGGGCGGCGCCGCTGAGATCGATCAGGTCGTCGCCACCAAGGAGCGCGAAGCCCTCGACCCCGGCCAGTTGGGTAGTGTCATCTACGATAACCGTATCGGCCCCGTCTGTACCATGGGCAGTCGAAACTGGCGCCTGCACTCTGGCCACCTCGGACGGAACCTGCGGTTCCGGGGCCTCGGGTTCCTCGGAGATCGGTTGCGGGGTTATGAGTTGGGCGGCAGATGGCGAGACATGTTCGGCCTGCCGCGTGAATTGGATGTCCGCCTGGTTTCCACCATCGGACACCGGTGCAGATGAAAGACCATCCTGCCCCGTTGGTTCGAGGAACGCAAAGGCGGGCGCCGCCGCCGGGGCCGGGTCAGTGAACTGAACTTCGAAGTCGACCGGATCCGCGGTGCCGTGGCTGGTGATCACGGTCACGCTGCCGGTGAAATCCTCGGCCAGATCGAGCGGGATCGAGACCGACAGCGCGGCGATCGCGGCTGCGAAGGCGGCCGGATCGGCGCCGTTGCGGGCAAATGACAACTGGGTGCGCGGCGGGTTCAGCGTACCGCCATCCGGCGCTCTCGTGCCGGGCGGAAGCGCCTGGTCGAAGTCGATGATCACCTGTTCCAGAGTTTCCCATTCGTTGTCGACCGGAATGATCGCGGCATTTATCCCGAACGCCACCACCTCGGGGCCCGGAGCATTGGCGACCACGATCGGATCCTCTGCCAGCGTGACCTGGGCATCGAGTTCGCCAGCAATGTCGATGGTGAAACTGCCATTGCCGCTGCCACCTTCGTTGGTGGTTACGTCGATATTGCCGGTCAGCGGCACACCATTGGTGGCGAAATCCGCAGGGAATGTGATTTCCAGGGTCGCGAAATCGTCCCCGGTGCCGGTGTACGTCAGCACCCCGCCGCTGGCGGTGCCGGAATCCGCCGCCGAGGTCCAGGTTGTCCCGTCGGGCACGCCGTCGAGCGTGTAAGTGACCTCGGCGATCTCGGAACCATCGCTGTCGGTGACATCGACCGTGATGTCATCGGACGGGGCATAGATCAGTGCGGCATCGGTTTCCGTGAGCGCGACCGCAGGATTGTCGATGTTGAAGTTGAGATCCGGGGCCGGATCGATGGTCAGGTTGATGGTTCGCGGGACCGATGCCTGTTCGTCGAGAAAGATTGCGTCGGAATCAGTCGAATCAAGCGACACCGCGACGACCGACAGCGATACATCGCCGCCAAAATCCTCAGGCGGAAGATAAGTAACCGCGCCTGCCGGCGGGATGACCAAGGCAGGACCGCCGCGGCCGGCACCGGGTATCGAGACCACCCCGTCGACCGGGGCGACCGGGTTTCCGTCAAGCAGAATTTGCCCCAGCGGATTGCCACCCGCATCGGTCGGCAGGGTGATGTCGAACCGGATGTCTTCATGCGGGTCCTGATTCGTGGCACTGAGTGTGAGCGCGATCGGGGTAGGGTCGTCCTCGGTCCCCGTCGACGTGTGGGCGTTAACCACCAAGGTCGGCTGGTCGGCATCGGGCCGAACGCGGACGATCAGGTCCTGTGCAAAACTGGCCTCGTCTGAATTCGACAACTCCAGCGTCTGTACCGAAAGGCCGATCTGGAATTCCGACGGAATGCCATAGATTGTGTCCGGCGTCCGCGCATGCGGGGGAGGCAGCGACAGGGTAACATCCGCAAAGGCGCTTTCCGAGATCGTATAGGTGCCGTCGCCGTTGTTGATGAACCCGCCGTCCGAAGGACCCGAGATCATCAATTCGGGTGCTTGGCTGAGATCGACCACGACCGAAACCGCTTCCGACCCGTCCTGGTCTGGACTGTCGGCCCGGATCGTCGGTGAGGTAAAGAAGGGGATATCTTCGATGATGGTCAGGATCGGGGTCGCGCCGCTGATGTCAACATAGGGCAGGCCGGTATCCGGGTCGGTCTGGCTCAGATCGAACCCGATCACCGGCGTGTCGGCCACCGCATCGACATAGACCTGTTTCGTCGAGGAGTTGCTGGCGACGTCGCCATTGATATCCTCGGTGGTGGCGGTGACCTCGATTTCGATGGTG
Organism: uncultured Rhodobacterales bacterium; assembly: GCA_964351135.1. Classification (GTDB taxonomy): domain Bacteria; phylum Pseudomonadota; class Alphaproteobacteria; order Rhodobacterales; family Rhodobacteraceae; genus Pukyongiella. The sequence goes on from CAYGNB010000037.1 coordinate 5,883, forward strand.
CCACCGCCGAAATGCTGGGTCGGCAGCAGGTAGAGACCTGCGACATCTCCTGGCGCAACCAGGAAGGTCTGGCTGCCGCCGCCGGCGCTGTCGGGTGCGATCTCGGTTCCATCGGCGCTGAAGAGCTTGACGCCCTCGGTGCCGCCGCCGGTAATGGTGATCTCGACCGAACCTGTCAGCCGCTCACCCCCGTCCATGCCGGGCAACTGGTCAATAACGGTACTGTCCAGCTCGATCCCGAGTGCGTATTCCGTATCCTCGTCGAAACTGTCTGCGCCGGTAAATGCGATCACCGGGCCGTCGGCGACCGGAACGATGTCGATCGGGAACGACAGCGGCCCCGACGGGGTGGTGGTGCCGCAACCGGCATTGTTCAGGGTGAGGCTGAACTCGATCTGGTCGAGCGAGTCGTAGGTATCGTTCGGACCCAGGGTTTGCGCCGGGTCGAACGGGTTGGCCGGACTCGATTGGTGCGGCGGAGGCGTGATGATGATGCTGCCATCGGTGCTCAGCCCGTCGGCCGACACGCCCAGCTTGGCGATGTCGATCACCCAGTCGCCCGATGTCGGGTCGAGATAGACCGCACCCGGCGGGTCGCTGGTGATCTCGGCACCCGGCGGCAGATCGATGGCCACCGTGACGGTCCCGGTCGCGTCTCCCGGCAGGTCCAGGAGATCGTCGAGGCTGTCATAGGTCCCGTCCGGCGTCAGAGTGGGCCGGATCGTGATCGGCGCGTCCTCGTCGGTCTGCGTCTGATCTGGAGTGAAGGTCAGCGTCGGCAGCGGAACATCCTCGCAAGGAACCCCATCACCGTCCGGATAGGGCAGGGCGACGATGCTGAAGTCCTGGGCTGACACGGATCCGCCCGGCAGATCGTCGATTGCCTGCAGGTTGGCTGCGAGATCGTCGCCGGTCAGCTCGATCTGCGGCTGATCGTTTTCGTAGACGACCGCGTAGAGCTGCAATTCGTAGAATGTCACCTCGGCCACGTCGGGCGCGATGAACTGGAGATTGGCGAGCTGGCTTTCCGACAAGAGGTAGGTGCTGCCGTCGCTGCTGATCGGCTGTCCCCCGACGATCCGGCCGCCGGTGGGCACCCCGTCGATGATGTAGTAGACGGTTTCGGATCCGTCGAAGCTGCCGGCATTCTGGATTTCGGTCATGGTGCCGGAAAGCGGGTCGGCGGCGGTGAAGATCGAATCGTCGGGAGCCGTAAAGCCGTTGCGGATCGCATCGTCGCCCAGTTTCTGGTCCAGCGCGAAGATGGTATCGCCATACCCCGCATAGCCATAAAGCTGACCGTAATCGTAGTTGCCCTGCTTGTAGACCGCGTTGACGTCGGCGTCGGGAATGTTCGAATTGGCGACGGGATCGGGATCTTGGGCGTCGATGTCGGCCGGGTCGGCGATGCCGCGGACATTGACCGTGACGGTGCCGGTCACCTGGGTGTTTTCCGATGGGTCGGTGGTTTCGTAGTAGGTGACGGTGACGTCGAAAGTGATCGTTTCGTTGCTGTCCTGTCCGGCCTGAACCCAAAGATCCTGGGCCTGGGCGCGGGTAATCGTGAGCGTTCCGCCCACCTCGTCATAGGCAATCGGGTTGCCCCCGGCGGCGGGATCGCCGTCATAGAAGATCGGCATACGGCCAAAGGAATCGGCGACGATATTGGTCAGTTCGACCGTATCACCCATCGCTTCGGGTGATTCTGGCGAGTTGGTCGAGTTGTCGATGATGTTACCGTCGATCACGACCTGAACGGCTGTGTCCTCATCGGTCTGCGCGGTCTCGGACGGGTTCCCGCCATCGACGACCGGCGCGATCGAGAGCGGCACATCGAGCGAGGTAACACGCAGTCCGTCGCCATCGGTTTCCTGCGTAACGACCTGGACATCGCCGACGACGTTGCCCGCGTAGTGGGTCGGGATGCCGCGGATCTCGATGTCGTCCCACTGACCGGCTTCCAGGCTCCAGACGTTATAACCTGGCGGTTGGTTGAGGGCGGTAATCAGCGCCGGGATCTTCGGCCCGCCGGGATTGTCGAGATCGGGAACATAGATCGTCAGGATCTGAGGGACCTCTTGCAGCACTATCGAGATTACTGTTTCCGAGCCATCCATGTCATTGGGGACCGGATCCAGCGCCAGGCTCCAGATGCCACCGGCATCGTCGATGACCTGTTCATTGCCCACAGGGATCGTGGCGACCGTGGCCAGGTTGTTGACCGGATCGACATCGACATCGAATTCGGCCGACGCGGTGGCGTCGTCAGGCTGTTCGGTGGCCGGTGTCAGGGTGGTCTGGTCGCGCGTCGTCGCTTCGACCGTCAGCTCGCCGTCAAAGAAATCTCCCACCGAGGTAAAGCCGGCGTTCTCGGGATAATCCTCGCCGCGGTTGACGTCATAATCTTCGTAGGTCGAGGGCGAAAGCCGCAGCGACCCGGCGAAATCGGTTTGGTCGGCAATGAAGGTGATCGTCAGCGCACCGGTGGCGGGGTCGTAATTGGCGCTCTGGATTTTCGCCCATTGTGCGTCCTCGATCGGTGCCGTGCCGTCGGCAGAGTAGAAGGCCGATTTCGGCAGGTCGCCCGTCGCGATCCAGGCTGTGGGGATGTTGCGGATGACGATGGTGCTCAGCTCTTCCGAGCCATCGCCATCAGGGGTCGACGCCGAAACCCCGACAAAGACATGGATCTGCCGGCCAGTGTCGGAATCGACGCCATCGGGCTGGTTGGTACCGTCGGCGGTGCTTTCCAACAGCGTTAGGATCTGGTCGGCTGTGATGCTGCCGTCCTTGATCGACGCGTCGACGCGCTGTGGGCTGGCATCGGTAACCTCGTCGGCGTTCAGCGTGAACACGCTGGCGTCCAGGACCGCTTCGGCTACCGCCGCCACGGTCACGGACGTCGCAAAGCTTCCGCTGGCGGAGTTGTCGGCCGGGTCGACCTCGACATCGCCGGGCTCGGTGATGGGTGTTTGGGTTTCGGTCCACTCCATCGTGCCGGATAGATCGGCCACGCCGCTGAAATGCTGCGGGAAGGAAAGCTGGAGATCCTCCAGCGCGGCGGTGAAATCCGCCTGCGAGGTGCCGGCCGGTGCGACGATGTCGTACGTGACCGTCCCGTCGCCGTTGACTGTCGGCGTGATCGAGATGTCGTCCTGGAATTGGGCGCTGACGACCAGCTGCATTTCGGTCGCCGGGTCGAATGTGTCCGAGGCGGTATCGATGCCGATCGTCAGTTGCAGGCTGGTGATCGTTTCCGAACCGTCATTGTCGCTGAGCGCAATATCGTTCGCGTTGATCCTGACGATGCGACGCCCTGTGATGTTTTCGTCGGCACTGACCGGATCGGGCGCACCCGAGGCCGCATCGACCACTGCATCGACATCCATGTCAATGCTGTCGCTGGCGGTATCGGTATCGGTGGCCGGGATGCTGCCGGCGGTATCGACCGAGGTAACGGTGGCGGTGATCTCGTCGCCCAGAATGGTGGCGACGTCGCGGTCGTCATCTGCGAGCGGCGCAAGCAGGACCGCGGCGTTGATCTGGGTGACACCGGCGGCGAGCGTAAGGGTAATTGTGGTGCCCGACACGGTGGCGCTGGCGATGGCAGCTGTATCACCCGAAAGCAGACCCGGATCGAGCGCGCCGTCCGGACCCGCCCAGCCGGCGGGCACGTTGTCGATCACGATTTGGGTCAACGCCTCGGATCCATCCGTGTCCGCTGTCGATGCCTCGATGTTCAGGACGAAGCTTTGGTCTTCCTTCACGATATAGTTGCCATCGGCAATCTCGGTGACCACTGGCGCGTTCTCGGTCACCGAGAGCGCGATCACCGGCTCCGCATCAGGCGTGATATCGACCGTAAAACTCTCCGAAATCGGGCCGCCTTCGTCAGAGGTTGCCGAAAGTGTGACGTCGATCCGACCCGAGAAATGCGTCGGCAACGTATCGATTGCCAGCGATCGCAACAGCGCGATATCGGCAGCCGAGCCAGTGTAACTGATGCTGCTGCTGCCTGGGTTGAGCGTGAAGGTATTGGTGCCGTCCGACAGGACAGTATCTCCGTTCGCCGGCAATCCGTCAAAGGTCAGGGTAACGGTTTCGAGCGTTTCAGAACCGTCGATATCGACCACAGCCACATCCAGGTTCAGCGGAATCACCTGACCGGCGCCGTCGGGCGGATCGGCGACGTAATCCTCGACCTGGGTGATGTCGGCCGTGGTCAGAAGGATATCCGCCTCGGGCGTCACCGTGATTGTATAATTCGATGTGGTCTGCCCGTCTTCGGGGGTATCGGCGGTCGGGTCGCGGTCTTCGTCGGTGACGAAGGTTACCGAACCGGTGATGTCGGTGTCCCCGGTCGAGAAATCGTCGGGCAGACGGAAAACCAGCTGGTTGTATTCGGCCAGCGTGAAGTCGCGGGTTTCATCGGTGATCGGCGTGAACGTGGCGGCGTTGTCGAGCGAAATCTCGGCGCCGGTAGCGGGCAGGCCGGAGACGGTGATGCGCACATAGGCAATCGATTCCGATCCGTCGATGTCGGTTGGCACCGGTGCGGCGAGCGATTCGGCCAGTTTAAACTGCACTGGCGCGGTGCTGGTCGTATCACTGTCGGTGATGG
>CAYGNB010000037.1:10603-12815 GCA_964351135.1 uncultured Rhodobacterales bacterium
TCGTTCTCCGCAAGAACACGCGTGAAATCCGCCACCTCGGGCAGGTCCCCTTCGGACTGCACGGTGACGGTCAGCGTTCCGCTGTCGGTGTTCGTGGTTGCATCACCTTCGTTGGTGGTTGCCGTCACGGTCAGTTGCAACGAACCGGTGGCAGGATTCTCGGTTGAGAAATCCTGAGGCAGTTCGATTGAAAGATTGCCATACTGTACCAGCGTCAGCCCGGTAAGGCCGCCCGCCGGTATGGGCTGGAAATCCCCATCGACAGGCGTTGCGACCAGCGCGTAGCGCGCACCGGCCGGAAGGCCTGTGAATTCGACGGCGATCGCGGTGATGGATTCCGAACCATCGAGATCCGTGGCTTCGGGCATGATACCGCCAGCGGCGGTATCGCCCGGCCGGAATACGAGCGGGGCATCGGTTTCGGTGATCGTCATCGCCCCGTCATCGACTCGGGGATCACCTTCATCATGGATGGTGATGGTAAAGCTGCTGTCGGCCGAAACGTTGGGTTCGCCGGTATTCGGGTTGATGACCAGGTTGACGTCGGCCACGAACGGACCGGGCGGTGGGTTGATCGTGCTGTCCGTCGAAAAATCGGCGGGGAAGGTCATGAGGACTTGCGCGGGCGGGGTGGCATCGGCGGGGTAGGCGTAGGTAAAGGTCACCAGACCGTTCGCGTCCGGCGCGCTGAAACTGCCGGCGTTTGCGATAGTGCCCGCCGGAAGGCCGGGGATCGTGATCGTGGCCTCGGCCACTATTTCGTTGGAATCGGGATCCACGAACTGGAGATAGTCGGAAAACAGGATTTCGAGAGGTGCGTCGGTCTCGGTGGTTTCAACATCGCCGACAACCTGCGCATCGGGCGTCGGCGCGATCCGGAGTGTCTGCGGTGTGGTTTCCTGCCCTTCCGGCGTGGTTACCGTGATCAGCGTTTCCACGGTTCCGTTCACGTCGGGCGCAAATTCCATCACCAGTGCATTGGCCTGCGCCACGGTGCCGGTCCAGGTCAGGGTCGCTGCGTCGTAGCCACCGATCTCGATGCCGCCATTCCAGAACGTGGTTCCCTGCGGCAATGGTCCGGCAAATTCAATCGTGACCACGGCGGTGAACGGATCATTGCCCGGCGTTTCGGTTTCCGAGTCGTCAATATCTCCGATCGCGATGTCGATTCCGGTGTTCCCCGCGTCGATATCGTCCTGCGTCACCGCGTTCACGCCCAGTCGGATCGTCGTTCCCGTCTGGCTGCTCGGGCCGCCATCCTCGAGCACCTCGATGTTGGGCGGGGCAGCAAGGTCGATGTCCTCTTCATAGGCGATCTCGAGCGTGCGGGTAGCTTGTACCAGCCCGTCGGTGGCACTCGCGAAGGGGTCGGTGGTGCTGTCCGGTTCCTCTGCGCCGCGTGCCGTGAGCGTAAAGCGCAACGGCAGTTCGGTGGCGCCAGCGGTGAGATCGGACCGGTTGGCGGTGGAAAAGTCCGGCGGCACCGAGAAGCCGATTGCCTCGTAGGCGGTGATGACATCACCAACCGTGTCCGCGTCCAGCGTGATCGTCATCGTCACCGAACCGTCGGTGGCGCGGGCGAAGATGACATCGGCTGCGGCATCCACCTGAAGCCCGAGATAGCTGCCGTCGATGGGATCGGTGAGTGGGGTGCCATCCGTCCCCGTCGCCGGCAGGCCTTCGACCACCAGCACCAGTTGCGACAGCGGTTCGGAGCCGTCGATATCGGTCGCCTGCGGTGCCAGCAGGTCCGAGGGCAGGATTGGATAGGGCGCGCCGGGGGTGTCGGGATCGGGTTGATCCTCGATCAGGTCGTCATAGGGCATGGTCGCGTCGATGGCCGCATCGCCCTCGGGGTCGATGGTCAGTGACAGCGGAACGTCCTGGCCGCCGGAAACGTCCTCGGACGAGGTGGCGCTGAGCGTCCCGGTGATCGGGCCGTCGGCGAAACCATCGCTGCGGCTTTCGGTCGAGAAATCCCTGGGAAAGACGAGCCGCAACGCCGCGTATTGCGCGCCGGTGCCCGAGAAAGTCAGCGTGCCGCCGGCGGCATCGTAGCTGATGGTCGAATCCGGAACGCCGCGCCAGCTGATACCCGGCGATTCCCCGACCGCTGGGGGCACGCCGTCGAGCGTCATGGTGACGGTTTGTAGTGTTTCGAAGGGGCGGCCTGGGTCGAAATCGCTGATCGAGACCGCCCACACATCCGATG
>CAYGNB010000037.1:12915-14659 GCA_964351135.1 uncultured Rhodobacterales bacterium
TCGAAATCTATGTCGCCGGCGGGCGCGATTTCGATAACCTGAGTGGTTTGCCGCGTGCCTTCGGGGCTGATGGCGCGGATGGCCGAGGTGATCGTGCCGGAATAATCCCCGGGCAGGGTCATCACCAGTGCCTCGGCCTGCGTGGGCGTTCCGGTCCAGGTAGCGGTTGCGGGATCGTAGGTGCCGCTGTTGAACGTGGTGCCCGGCGGAGCGCCACGGTAGGTAATCTCGACATAGGTGCTGTCTTCGGATCCGTCCTGGTCGGTTGCAGCAACCCGGATGCCGAGAAACATCTCGACGCCAGAACCGTCGCCGCCACGGCTATCCTCTGTGGATTCGATCAGCGGCGGAGCGGCGAGGTCGACATCAAGCTCGTAGCTCAGCGAAACGTCGAAAGTGTCGACGATGTGGCCGCCCTCATCGGTGGTTGCGGTGACCGAACCGGACAGGGTGCTCGCGGGGTTCTGGGTCGAGAAATCAGTGGGCAGGCGGATAACGATTTCAGAGTATTCGGCAAGCGATCCTGAGAAGTCGAGCGTGCTGCCGGTAGCAGTGAAGCTGACGCCGCCATCAAAGGACACCAATGTACCTGCAGGCAGGCCGGGCATCGCGAGCGTCACGCCGTCGACATGCTCGGATCCGTCAATGTCGGTCGCGGCCGGCAACAGTGCATTGACCGGGCGGAAGTCAACCGGCGCGTCGGTTTCGGCAAGGGTCAGCACGCCCGGTCCGTCCAGCGCGATGTCGGCCTCCTGACGGACTTCGAGCGTCAGCGGCGCCGAGGTGTCGTCACCCAGGTCACTGGTGGCGGTGATCACGCCTTCCAGTATCCCCGGCAGCGCATCGATCCGGCTTTCGGTCGAAAAATCGATGGGGAGTGTGAGCCGAATGCTTTCGAACGCATCTACCGAGCCCGAGAAGGTGAAGGTCAGCGTGCCGTCCGCTGCTGTCGTAAAGCTGCCGCCATTGGCAGTGGTGCCGGCGGGCAGGCCGGGCAGAGTGACGCCGATGGTCACGAATTCCAGCAGTCCATCGTCGACCCCGGAGGAAACCGTGTACCAGTCCGACATCAGAAAGTTGACCGCTCCGTCGGTCTCGGCCAGCAGGATGCCGCCCTCAACAGTCGGGTCGATGATGACATCCGCAGGCGAAGTGCCATTGCCGCGGATCTCCCAATCGTCTCGCCGTTCGAACAGGTATTCCGTGGGTGGCAAGAGCGGATGGATCGGCAACCCGACAAGCGGGTCGTTGACCAGGACTTGGGTTGCGCTGCTGTCGGCGTTGGGCGCATAGGGACGGGTGATCGAATCGGGGATCTCGACTATGTCGATATCCCCCAGCCGGTCCCAGCTGTCCTGCTCCGTGGCGATTGCGGCCAGACGCGAGGCGGGCGCCGCGATGGCCGTATCCTCGACCCGCAGGATGAAGTCCTCCTCGGCGGCGTCCAGCAACACATAAGCGTCGCCGTTCGGCTGAAGCAGTGCGATGCTGCCATCGATCAGGAACGGACGAGTATAATCCAGCCCGCCGGGAAGCTCGATTGTCCGCCCGTTGTCGGAAGCCAGGATGAAGAGCCCATCGACATCGCGCCCCGCAAGTGCCGCGGCAACAAGCTGATCCAGGTCCGCAGGGCTGGTATCCGGCGAGATTTGCGGATTCACATCTGTCGAAGTGTTGGTCACGGCGCGACCCTCCTTGGCACAGGGAAAGCCTTTGAGACCACAAATTCAACAGGATTCATGGA